>CAZLMR010000072.1:0-5932 GCA_964560575.1 uncultured Methanomassiliicoccales archaeon
GCTATGCCTCCGTCGCACTCCAGATGCCGGAGGGCCTGAAGATCAGGGCCCCGGAGATTTCTGAATTCATCGAGAGGGAGACCGGTGCCATCCCGGTCATCGTGGGACGTCCGTGCTACGGCGCCTGCGACCTCTTCGACTATCACGGATGGGCCGACGCGCTCATACATTTCGGTCATTCGCCGATTCCGTCCCAGGGTGACGACCCGAACGTCCTATACATCGAGTCCCGCTCCGATGCGGACGTGGACGGATCCGTCCTGGACTCACTGGGCTGTCTCCCGGAGAGGGTCGGTCTCCTCGCCACCGTCCAGTACCTCGGACTGATACCCAAGGTGAGGGCCATCCTGGAATCGTCCGGGAGGACCGTTCGCGTCGGCCGGGGGGATGACAGGATATGCCATCCCGGTCAGGTCCTCGGATGCAACTGCAGCGCCGCCGAGGAGGTCGACGGGGAGGTCGACGGCTACCTCTTCATAGGCGAAGGCGATTTCCATCCCCTCGCCGCCGCGTTCGGGATGGAGAAGCAGGTGCTGGTGCTCAATCCCGTGACGGGGGAGGTCAGGGACATGGCCGAGACCAGGGACAGGATCCTACGCAGGCGTTTCGCCGCCATACAGGGCGCCAGGGACGCCGAGCGCTTCCTTGTGATCGTCTGCAGCAAGGTCGGTCAGAACCGTTCCGATCTGGCGGACAGGATGGTGTCCATGCTCAGGGAGCACGGCAGAATCGCGCACAAGGTCGTAATCGAGGAGATCAATCCGACGGCGCTCATGTCCTACCAGGTGGATGCATTCGTCAACACCGCATGCCCCAGGATAGCCATGGACGATGCCGCCCGCTATCCCAAGCCGATGCTCACGCCGCCGGAGCTGGAGATCGCCCTCGGGGAGAGGGAGTGGGGGCAGTATCTGTTCGACCAGATACGTCCATGATCACCCATCCAATACTCCTGTTCTTACAGTATCCCTATATATGCGCGCGCGTGTGGGTGTGGACATGGAGTTCGCCGAAGCCGTACGTTCTAGACGTTCCGAATACATGCTCGACGCCGAGGGTGTGGACACGGATGCGGTGCTGTCATCGCTCAGGGATGTCGCAGGGTCCGTGCCGTCCTCGTTCAACGCCCCGTCGGCCCGCATGTTCATGCTCGTCGGGGATGACCACAGGAGGTTCTGGGGGATCGTGGAGGACATCCTCCGCGAGAGGTCCAGGGACCCGGAGAGGTTCAAGGGGACGCAGGCGAAGCTCGCAGGATTCTCGGCCGCCGCAGGCACGATCCTGTTCTACGAGATAGACTCCAAGACGGAGGCTCTCATGGAGGAGCATCCGTCGTACCGGGCTCTGTTCCCCCAATGGGCGGAGCACGGGAACGCCATGCTGCAGTTCGCGACATGGGTCGCGATACGTGACATGGGCCTAGGTGCCAACATACAGCACTACAATCCCATCGTGGACGAGAGTGTAGCGGAGGTCTTCGGGATCCCGGAGGGCTACAGGCTCGTCGCGCAGATGGTCTTCGGCAGGATCGTCACCCCTGCCGGACCCAAGGCGAAGCTGTCCGGCGACGACATCGTCGCGGTGGCCCATGCCAGGATGTGACAGACAGGAAGCGTGATTTCAGATGTTCACCTCGAAGACCCTTCTCAGCGGCGACCTTCCGGATGTGAAGGTCGGTATAGGGCGCGGAACCGATACAGGCAACGTGGAGCGCAGTGTCCTGGCCATGGAGGGCCACGATGTCCGCATCTACGACAATCCCAACGAACTCGTTTCCGATCTAGTCTCGGGGAAGATCGACGCGGCGATCCGCGGAGACATGTCCTCGTCCATGCTCCTGCCCATCCTGAAGAAGGGCCTGGGCCTTAAGGGTCTCGAGAGGGTGGCTTTCATGGAGCCGCAGGGCGGGAAGCTCATCATCCTGTCCCCCGTCGGCATAGACGAGGGATGGACCGAGGACCAGAGATACGACCTGGCGAAGCGCTCGGCGGACCTTGCCCGCAGGGTGGGGATGGGGCAGAGGATCGCCATAATGTCCGGAGGCAGATGCGAGGACGTCGGCCGCTGCAGGGCGGTGGACAGGTCCATCGAGAGCGCCAGGTCCATCGTCAAGCGTCTCGTGGACGAGGGATACGACGCGTACCATGCCCAGATCCTCATCGAGAACGCGGTGAAGGAGGCGGACATCGTCATCGCCCCCGAGGGCATAACAGGCAACATCATATTCAGGACCATGCACATGGTGGGCGGGGCGAAGGCTCTGGGCGCACCGGTGGTCAACTCGGAGAAGGTGTTCATAGACACCTCCCGTGCGAAAACCGATTACAGGGACTCGATCGCCCTGGCAATGAGACTAACGGAGGAATGAGGATGTTTCTTGAAATCGACGGCAGCTATTCGGGCATCAGGTTCTCTGCATGCCATTTCATACCGAGGCACGAGAAGTGCTCCAGGCTCCACGGCCACTCCTACATCGTCAGGCTCAGGCTGGAGGGCGACATCGGCGAGGAGGGGATGATCATGGATTTCGTCATCCTCAAGAAGAAGCTCAAGGAGATGATCGAGGAGATGGACCACAAGACCCTCCTTCCGACGCTCTCCCAGGATGTGAGGCTGGATGTCACCGAGGAGTCAGTCGAAGCCGTCTCATGCGGCAAGAGATACGTCTTCCCCAGGGAGGACGTAACCCTCCTGGACATCCCGACCACGACCGCCGAGGAAATGTCCAAGATGATGACCCTCAGGATGGTCGCCGAGATCGATTTCCCGCAGAACGTCAGGTCGGTGTCCGTGGGACTGGACGAGGAGCGCGGTCAGACCGCCTGGTACACGGAGGTGCTCTGATGCCCAAGGCAGTGGTGCTGCTCTCCGGCGGCCTCGATTCCACAACATGTCTGGCCCAGGCCATAGCCGACGGCTGCGAGGTCACGGCCATCAGCTTCAGGTACGGCCAGAGGCACACCAGGGAGCTCACATCCGCGCAGAACGTCTGCGACTTCTACAACGTCGATCACGTGGTCATCGACCTGGACCTCAGCTCGTTCAGGTCCGCCCTCACCAGGAAGGACATAGACGTCCCCATGGACAGGGAGGGGGAGCTCGACGCCAAGATCCCGATCACATACGTCCCGGCCAGGAACATCGTCTTCCTCAGCATCGCAGCCGGACTCTGCGAGTCCATCGATGCAGACAGGATCTACATCGGTGCCAACTCCGTGGACTTCTCCGGATACCCCGATTGCACCCCTGCATTCTATGAGGCATTCCAGAAGATGTTGGCGGTAGGCACCAAGGCCGGTGTGGAGGGGAACCCTATCAAGGTCGTGACGCCCATCCTCTACGACTCGAAGGCCGACATCGTGAGGCGCGGGAAGAGGCTCGGCGCCCCGCTCCATCTCACATGGTCCTGCTACAACGGAGGGGACAAGGCCTGCGGCCATTGCGACTCCTGCCGTCTGAGGCTCCAGGGCTTCAAGGAGGCCGGATTCAGGGACGAGATCGAGTACGAGCACGGTGAGAACCTCCTATGAGGATCTGCGAGATATTCAGGTCGATCCAGGGGGAGGGCCTCACCATGGGCGCTCCCACCGTGTTCGTCAGGGCGGTCGGATGCAACCTCAGATGCAGCTGGTGCGATACGGGCTACTCCTTCGAGGGCGGCACCGACATGACGGTCGACGAGGTCCTGGAGGAGGTCGGGGACTGTTTCCGCGTGTGCTTCACCGGAGGGGAGCCGATGCTGCAGCCCGACGCGGTGGAGCTCATGGAGCGCCTGGTGTCGAAGGGCATCCAGGTCGTCCTGGAGACGAACGGCTCCGTCGATCTCTCGGAGGTCCCGAGGGATCCGCTGGTGATGATCAGCATGGACATCAAATGCCCGTCGTCGGGCATGACCGACAGGATGATGCTCTCGAACATCGGCCTCCTGTCTTCCAAGGACCAGCTGAAGTTCGTCATAAAGGACCAGACGGATCTGGATTTCGCAGTGGGCTTCGTCAGGTCCCACAGCATCCCGTGCCCGGTGATCTTCGGCCCCGTCGGCGGGACCGGGAGGCTGGAGTGGCTGGTCCAGAGGGTCCTCGAGGAGCGCCTGGACGTAAGGGTGCTGCCGCAGCTCCACAAGATCATATGGGGAGACAGGCAGGGTGTCTGATTCCCGCATGCCTGTTCATCCTACTTTTTTAATACGTAGCCCGTTCCACAGCTCATGCAGAGCGGTAACGTGAAGATCATGGCTGTCGCAGCCGTGGCCATCATTATCCGCCTTCTGTTCAGCTGGGTCTATCTGGATGATGATCCTGTTGAGATGAGGTATGCTGAGGTGGGGGACTACATGGTTCTCGACCGTGTGGAACTTTATCCAGATGGTAGCGAGACATCATACGAGCTGACCATCACCGTCGTGGGGGAGGATGAAGCCGGAAACCAGACCGTGCAATGGGCATATGACGATGGAGAACCATTCTACGATCATCTGGATGGGAATCTCATCTCGAACGATATGGGAGAAATCATAGGGACCGAGACAGTCGATTCCCCGTATTTCGGAGAGGTCGAGTGCAACGTCTACCTCCAGCCCGACGGAAGCCTGGCATGGAATCTGGTGGGTTCCAATGCGCTCGTGATGGACTACCATGAGTATGATGAGTATGCATTCACCAGGATGGTCGTCGATACATCGCTGTTCGGGGATGCGCCAGAATTCGGTCACTCCGTCGAGAAGGATACGGTGGCTGTGGGCGACTACTACGTCTATTCCATCAGCGAGTATGACAACAACTGGACGCTCCTCGGAAGTCACACGGAGGTCGTCGTGGTCTACGCCGTCGAAGGCGACCAGGTCACATACGGGCCCCTCGGCAGCGATGAGAGGACTACAGGAACCGTCGATGAGTTCATAGACCATCTCTCTCCTCCTTCCAACGAGGGGTACATCGGGCAGTATCTGCTGGAGAACCCGACATACGGCTACAGGATGTGCGACATTTTCGAGTTCCAGCGCGACGGCTACATCGAGCAGGTGTACGTCGGCGTGGACGACGGCGTGTTCTACGAGACCGTCGACTATTTCGACCAGGGCCGTGTGGTCTACCAGCTCATATACAGCACGCTGATGGCGGGCGACATCGAAACCTCCTCGCAGATGAGGGATGTGGAGGTAGGGGACCAGTACAGTTCGGTCCTCTTCGACAGGGTCGACGGGGAGTGGACAGTCGTCAGGCAGACCGTCGTCGTGACGGAGGTTCTGGAGGACACATGCATCATGGACATCTATCAGGACGGGGAGTTCATGGCGACCTATGAGGGGGACTTCTTCGTAGACAGCGGGGAGACGCCGGAACCCGTGAGCTCGAGCGAGGTGTTGACCCCGTGGGGAGAACTGGAGATCGACATGATCGTCCAGACTCTGGAGGACGGATTGTCCATCGTGAACTTCTATTCCGAGCACCTGGATGCCAGCATTGCCACGATCATCGCAGACTCACTTGGGGACGTGCACGTCTCGGTCCTCATGCAGTGCTCGATGCTTGAAATTGCCTGAACCGAAAAGATGACGGGGGCCCAGACCCCCTGAAAACATATTCTCCCGTCCCTCCTCTATAGGGGGACGGGATCTGGTCGTTGAAACCAGATCACTGTTTCTCGAAGCTCTTCCTTCTCTCGACGCGCCTGACATAGTCGGTGACGCACTGTTCGACAGTGCCTTCCTCGTCGTAGGACACATCGATCCCGCCGTCCTGGAGGATCTTGATGCCGTGCATGCCGATGCCTCCCGTGATGACGGCGTCCACACCTCCGAGTCCGACGATGGCCTTGGCGACGGCGAATCCCGCTCCCTCGGGGGAGTCAGCGTACTCGTTGACGATGACGTGGTAGTCGAGTGTGTCGGAGTCCACCAGCAGGAAGTACGGGGCGTGGCCGAAGTCGTCGG
>CAZLMR010000072.1:5942-6234 GCA_964560575.1 uncultured Methanomassiliicoccales archaeon
TTCACTGTCTTGATGACCTTGTCCACGATGGAGGCGAACGCCTTCGCAGATGCGGACTCGGGGTATTTCAGGACCACGGGCATGCCGCTGTCGCCTGCATCGACCACTCCCGGCTCGATGGGGACCCTTCCGAGGAACTGGACGTTCAGCTCGTTTGCCGCGGCCTCCCCTCCACCGGACTTGAAGATGTTGGTGACCTCTCCGCAGTGGGGGCAGACGAATCCGCTCATGTTCTCGATGATTCCGATGATCGGGATGTGGGTCTCCGCACCGAACCTCAGGGACTTCCTGC
>CAZLMR010000073.1:0-6232 GCA_964560575.1 uncultured Methanomassiliicoccales archaeon
AGACCCGCTGGTGATCATCAACCTTCAAAAACCCATTCCCCTCGACGTTCACACCTCGTGATCATGTTGGATCGAGGGCGATACCAACCCGTTATCGGTTTTCTGTTGATTTCATACTATACTTGCCAATTTATTGTATATTATATTTAAATATTTCTAAATTAATTGATATTTGAAATTATTTCATATTTAAAATTTATTATTTGAGGATAAATAATTGAAATTTGCATCATTCCAACGTTCGTGTTTAATATGTCTAATAATTTATCAAAAATTGAATTTTTGATTAAAATTTTGAATATTTATGCCTATTTTTCTAATTTATTTACCAATATTACTATGAATTCTACTAATTATCGTATCGTATTCTGTTATGATATCGCAATATAATTTTTTCTCATTTAGTAAATTTTAAATATGATAAAACTCAAAATTCCATTTTTATGAACAAATTATTTATACTAAACATCAAGATAACAAATTCGGCCTTTGAATCACGAAGGCAGATCAATGCCGAATAGGCACAAGGAGGAAAAAAATGGCAAACGATGAGATTCTCGCAGAGCTGAAAACAGCCGTCGAGACATGGAACATCAAACTCGCACAGGAGGCGACACAGAAGGCCATCGACGCCAAGATGGACATCAGCACCATCATCGGCGACGGTCTCGGAAAGGGAATGGAGACCATCGGTGACAGGTTCGACAAGGCAGAGATCTACCTGCCCCAGGTCGTTGCCGCTTCGAAGGCAATGGAGGCCGCTCTGACCATCCTCAAGCCCCTGATGGAGTCTGGATCTGGAAACATGAAGGGCTGCGTCATCATGGGAACCGTCGAGGGAGACATCCACGAGATCGGAAAGAACGTCTGCTGCGCCATGCTCAGGGGATCCGGATACAACGTCATCGACCTCGGACCCGATGTGTCCGCCATGGACTTCATCGACGCCGCCGACGAGAACGACGCCCAGATCTGCGGTGGATCCGCCCTTATGACCACCACCCTCGAGTCCCAGAGGGAGCTCGTCGAGACCATGAAGGAGATGGAGAAGCCCTACAAGACCATCTTCGGAGGAGCACCCTGCTCCCAGGAGTGGTGCGACGAGATCGGAGCCGACGGATACTCCGAGACCGCGAACGAGATCATCGGGCTTGTCGACAAGCTCACAGGAAACTGAAGGTGAGACACGATGGCATCAACAAGATTCCTCACAGTCCCCGATGTCTACGAGAGATTCATCAAGGGAAAGAAAGTGCCCGAGGCCGACTGGGACTACAAGATCATCCCCGAGACCGCCACCGCACTGAAGAACAAGTACAAGCTCGAGTTCGGGAACAAGTTCATCCCCGAGGACAACGAGACCAAGAACAACCTCTTCCAGGCCGGTCTGGAGATGCTGACGACCTGCGGATTCTACTGCCAGGACCTCGGCAGGGTCATGACCGTCACAGAGGAGGAGGTCTGGGACGGCATCAAGAGGGCCCCCAAGAAGCTCATCCTCGGTGAGGGAAGGGACATCGCCAGGTTCTATCCCAGGCACGGGAACGCCCCGGTCAAGCCCATCATCCAGGGAGGACCCACCGGATCTCCCATCTCCGAGGACGTGTTCATCCAGGTCATGCAGTCCTACGCCCAGGAGGGCATCGTGGACGACCTCGTCAACGGTGTCATGACCACCGTCGAGGGCAAGCCTGCCAAGACCAAGACCCCCTGGGAGGTCCGTGCGACCATGCAGGAGCTCAGGATGACCAAAGAGGCCAGGATAAGGGCCGGAAGGCCCGGACTCGGTGTCTAGGGACCTGAGACACCGCTCTCCGAAGCGGCTCGTCTCGTTGCTGACGCCCCCAACGCCGGACACAGGATCACGGACGCACACGAGTGCTCCCAGCTCAACGAGCTGAAGATCGACATGACCGGACTGAACATGCTCGCCGGATGGACCGTCTCCGGTGACACGATCATGATTGAGCAGATGCCCATCTTCGGTGGATACTGCGGAGGTCTCGAGGAGACCGCCATCTGCGACGTCGCCACCACCCTCGCATCCTTCGCTCTGTTCTCTGGAAACTTCCACCTCGACGGACCCATCCACATCAGGTGGGGAACGACCACCGCAAGGGAGACCCTGCAGATCGCAGGACACGCCGCCGCCGCGGTCGACGCCAACACCGACCTGCTCCTGGCCAACCAGTACTACCCGATGGCCGGACCCTGCACCGAGATGTGTCTCATCGAGACCGCCGCTCAGGCCATCTGTGACACCGCTTCCGGAAGGGAGCTCCTGTCCGGATCCGCCGCCGCCAAGGGAGTCGTCCAGGACAAGACCACCGGAATGGAGGCCAGGATCATGGGTAACGCCGCCGCTGCCACCGCCGGAATGAAGATCCCCGAGGTTAACGAGATCCTCGACAAGATCGTGAAGTCCTACGAGGGCAACTACACCTGCGCCCCCGCCGGAAAGACCTTCCAGGAGTGCTACGACGTCAAGACCGTCAAGCCCACCAAGGAGTACCTCGAGGTCTACGACAATGCCGTCAAGGCTCTCGAGGGCTTCGGAATGGACATGAGCGCGGCCAACAACGCCGGCATCATGTACAAGTACTGAACGCAGAAACCATAATCAAAGACACTGGTCGACACAACCAGTGTCCATTCCCATCCATCCGCACATCCGGTCGGATGGATGGGATCCCCGCCAAGACATCTCTCACTCTATTTTCCTCTTCAGTTGGTTTGGCGGGGACCTACTGCGATTGGTTTCACCGGGAACGAGCGGACAATGTTTACG
Source organism: uncultured Methanomassiliicoccales archaeon (assembly GCA_964560575.1). Classification (GTDB taxonomy): domain Archaea; phylum Thermoplasmatota; class Thermoplasmata; order Methanomassiliicoccales; family Methanomethylophilaceae; genus Methanoprimaticola. The sequence continues at coordinate 2,789 of CAZLMR010000073.1, forward strand.
ACATCTCCCATTCATTTTTTTAGCTGTTGAGCAATAACGCAGATATCTGGACGACATGGTGATGGGTTGGTAGCACGCAGGTATGTCGATGTTTTCGAAGCGTTCGATCGCTTCAGCACAGGACAGAGGATAAAGGAGTCCGACTGGGACTATACTATCATCTCCGAGAACGCCAAGACGATGAAGAAGCGCTATGACCTGGACTTCGACGGGAAGATCGTCCCGGAGGACCAGGACATGGTTGATCGTCTCTTCCTGGCGGGTGTGGACATGCTCCTGACCACCGGGATCTACAACACGGACCTGGGAAGATCAATGATGATCGAGGAGGATGAGATCTACGAGGGCCTCAAGATGGCCCCCAAGCACATCAAGCTCGGATCCGGGAAGGACGAGTGTGAGTGCAAAGCCCGCAGGGGCAACTCCCCGGCGAAGCCGATCATCCAGGGAGGACCGACCGGCGCGCCGATGTCCGAGAGCATGTTCGAGAAGATCATCGAGTCCTACGCCCAGGAGCCTGTCGTCGATGCCATCGTGAGCGGGGTCCTCAACACCGTGGACGACCACAACGTGATCACCAACTCCCCATGGGAGATCAAGGCCACCATGGCGGAGATCAGGTATGTCCGCGAAGCGACGGCATCCGTCGGAAGACCCGGGATGTGCATATAGGGCCCTGAGACACCGCTGACCGTGGCGGGACGTCTCTCCTGTGACCTGGGAAACTGGGGTATGAAGACATACGACGCACATGAATGCTCGCAGCTCAACGAGCTGAAGATCGACATGATCGGGCTGAACATGCTGGCCGGATGGCATCTGGCCGGGGACGTGATCATGTTGGAGCAGATGCCGATATTCGGAGGTTTCACGAGCACCGTGGAGGAGACCGCGATATGCGATGTCGCCACCTCCATAGCATCATTCGCGCTGCTCAACTGCGACATCCATCTGGATGGACCCATCCATATCAGATGGGGCACCACATCGACCCGCGAGACGCTGCAGATCGCGGCGCACGTAGCGGCGGCGCTGGACACCAACACGGACGTCCTCCTGGCCAACCAGTATTACACCATGGCCGGACCCTGCACAGAGATGTGCCTGCTGGAGACGGCTGCTCAGGCCATCACGGACACGGCGTCCGGAAGGGAGCTCCTGTCAGGCGTCGCTTCGGCGAAGGGTGTCGTCCAGGACAAGACCACTGGGATGGAGGCCAGGATGATGGGCGAGGCGTCCATGGCGACATGCGGAATGGACATCGAGGAGGTCAACCTCATCCTCGACAAGCTGATCTCCCGCTATGAGACCAACTACAACCAGGCTCCCGCCGGCAAGAAGTTCCAGGAATGCTACAACTTCCACAACATGACCCCCAGCGACGAGTATCTGGACATCTACGAGAGCGCGTTGAACACCCTCTCCGAATGCGGGATAGACTTCTGAGGCGATCGCATGGCCATATGTTCGGTATGCGGGAACACGATCAGATTCTTCAAGATCAGGATCAAGGACGGGTACATGTGCGGCGTCTGTCAGGACAAGCTCCCTCTGAACGTCTATTCGAAGAAGGACACCTACATCGCCGAGGAGCTGCGCGAGATAATCAGACTCGGGGAGGAGCGCGACAACGCCAAGCCCGACCTCCTCCAGACCGCGATGGACCGCATCGGACACGGTAAGGAGGAGCAGTCGTCGTTCGACGAGGTGAGAGAGTACAAGAGGCTCCTGGACGAGGGACTCATCACCGAGGAGGAGTACGAGCGCAAGAGGAAGGAACTGCTCAAACTCTGAAACTTTTTACTTTTTTATTATTATATTTATAAATTTTACTATAATTTTTTGATATCAATTAATTTTAATATTTAAATATTTTTATTTAATAAATAGTTTTATATATGAAATAAAACGAATACCAAATACGGAGGGCGCTCCGGTGAGCAAACGGGTCTCTAAAACCTGTAAGTCGGGTTCGACCCCCGAGCCTTTCGCTTCAAACCTCTCGTTTCAAACGGTCGATAAGATGAGCGTCAGATTTACCGAACCACAGATTCAGCACCTTATGGAATACGGGGATGACGACCCGTCTGAGATCGAATTCGAGGACGCCTCCGCCCGCGACAGGGAGTTCACGAACCGCATCCGCCAATACAAATCATCCAACAGGCAGAGCATAAGGGAGATCATCCAGAACCCCCACAACGACATGACCGATCTGCAGAACGGCATCAGGGAGAGGCTCAAGGCGAGGGGGTTCATCGAGGTGCACACGCCCATCTTCGTCTCCGCGGACGCCCTTGCCAAGATGACCATCACGCCCGACCATCCGCTGTACAGACAGGTCTTCTTCATCGACAAGAAGAGGGCCCTCAGGCCGATGCATGCCATGAACCTCTACACAGTCATGAGGAAGCTCAGGGACCACACCGACGGGCCCGTGCGCATCTTCGAGATAGGATCGTGCTTCAGGAAGGAGTCCAAGAGCTCCACCCATCTGGAGGAGTTCACCATGATCAACCTCGTGGAGCTCGGCCCCGACGGGGACCCCATGGACAGGCTGAGGACGTACATCGACGACATCATGCAGGTCGTCGGAGTGGAGTACACCACCAGCAGGGAGGAGTCGGACGTTTACGTCGAGACCCTGGATGTGGAGATCGGCGGCGTCGAGGTCGCCTCAGGTGCGGTAGGACCGCACAGGCTGGATGCCGCCCACGACATCCACGAGCCCTGGGTGGGCATCGGCTTCGGACTGGAGAGGCTCCTCATGCTCAGGGACGGGAGGAGCAGCGCACGCAAGACCGGGAACAGCACCACGTACCTGAACGGGTGCAAGATGGACTGAGGTGCGATGATGATCACAGACATCCTGGGGAGGATCGGGGACGGCGAGACGCCTTCCACCGAGGACATCGTGACGCTCCTGTCGGCCACCGGCAAGGATGCGGCCGAGCTGTTCGAGGCGGCCCGCTCAGCACGCGACAGGTCGTTCGGACGGAAGGTATTCACATACGGCTTCGTGTACTTCTCCACACACTGCAGGAACGACTGCTCTTTCTGCTACTACCGCCGTTCCAACAACGGGATCCAGAGATACCGCAAATCGAAGGAGGACATCGTCCAGCTGGCAGGTGGACTCAGGGATGCGGGCATCAACCTGGCGGACCTCACCATGGGCGAGGACCCGCAGATGTACGCCGACGGGTACAGCGGCCTTCTCGACATCGTGTCGTCGGTCCACGACGACGTCGGCATCAGCATCATGGTCTCACCCGGGGCGCTGCCCCGCTACGCGTTCCCCGCCATCCGCGAAGCGGGAGGGGACTGGTTCGCCTGCTATCAGGAGACATACAACCGCGCCCTGTTCTCCAGGATGAGGCTGGAACAGGACTTCGACGACCGCAGGAACCAGAAGGTCTGGGCCCATGAGGCCGGCCTGCTGGC
>CAZLMR010000074.1:0-6016 GCA_964560575.1 uncultured Methanomassiliicoccales archaeon
CACAGACGGGACCGTCCTGCACGGATACGTCATAGTGGACGGGGACGTGCAGAGGACCTGGGAGTGGTCGCGTCTCGTCGACGGCAGGAGTTATTCCTACGAGGTGGAGTGGGAGTTCCCGTTCAGGGAGTATCTGGACTGTTACGAGGACGATGTGTACCGTGCGATGAACCAGGAGGACGACGGTCGCTTCGTGGTCGTCGACTATCCCATCCGCGACCTGGAGGAGGTTCTGGCGCGCGAGTACGCGGAGGTCCACGGTCACGAACCGGATCCCGGCAGCATGGACTACGCCAGCTACCTGCTGTCCTTCGTGCAGATCGTCATAGACTATCCGCCCACCGTCGCAGAGACGGGATTCGGGGATTACCGGGAGTCGCCATCCGGGTCCCCCGATCTGTACCTGTACGGGAGCGAGGAGTACTGGGCGTACCCCCTGGAGACACTGTACAGGGGCCAGGGCGACTGCGAGGACACGTCGTTCCTGACCGCAGCGCTCTTCTCCGCGGCAGGATACAGGTCCGCGCTGGTCACTCCCCCGAGCCACATGATGGTGCTGGTAGCGGTGGATGACTTCCAGAGGGATTTCGTGTACGATTCCTCAGGGTACTCGTGCGATCTGTACATGAGGGCGGGCGGTGTCACGTACCGCTTCTGCGAGACCACGTTCGACACGTACTCCGTGCCTGTGGGGTACTACAGCGACGGCATGGCGGGGGACCTGGAGTCTATAACCGAGATGACGGTGATCGATCCGTACGTCCCGGAGCGATGAATCCTCATCAGAGGCGTATGATGTGCGATATCGCCAGGTTGGCGAGGGTCATCCCGAACACCGCAGGAACGGTGGGGAGCGACCCGAGCACGCTCTTCCCGTACTCGTCGCGTTCGGTGGGTACGGATATGGGGGGCTCCTCGGAATACACGCATGTTATGTTGGATGTGTCCAGATCCCTCAGCCCCTTTCTGACGGCCGCGGCCAGGGGGCACACGGACGTCTTCCTGAGAGGGGCCACACGGACGCGCTGGGTGTCCAGATGCAGGGCGGCGCCCATCGATGAGAACGTGGTCATCCCCGTCTCGGACGCCTTCCTGAGCAGGGATATCTTGCATCTCACGGTGTCGATGGCATCGACCAGGATGTCGAAGTCGCCGTCCAGTATCCCGTCTACAGTGGAGTCGTCCACTAGCATGCGCATCGGCTCTATGTCGATCCCGGGATTGATGGACCGGGCCCTCTCGCACGCGACCTCCGCCTTCGGTCTTCCGACGGTGTCGACGGTCGCGAGTATCTGACGGTTCAGGTTGCTTCCGCTGAACACGTCCGCATCCACGACGCGTATGCGTCCGATCCCGGCCCTGACCAGGCCCTCGAGGGCGTATCCGCCCACGGCGCCCACCCCTGCTAGTATGACCGAAGCCTCGGACAGCCTCTCCATGCCCTCATCGCCTACCAGCAGCCCCGTCCTCTGCATCATCTCATCCATGTGCGATCCTCCTCGCGTTGTCCAGCGTCATGGCGATGAGTTCGTCGCCGGACATCCCCATCACCTCTCCGATCCTCTCGGCGAACGGGCGCATGCCCGCGAAGCCCCTAGGGACGTACGGCGCGTCGGTCTCCAGGAGCAGCCTGTCCCTCGGTATGGAGCCGAGGAGCCTGCCGATGCGCTCGTCGGACCTCGCCGTCACCCTCGGGTTGACGGAGAACATGCATCCGATGTCGGCGAACGGTTTCACATAGCTCTCCGAGGAGAACGAGTGTAGTATCATCGGCCCGCATCCCCTCCCGTGCCTCCTCAGGGATCCCAGCACGTCCCTCTCACATCCCACCATGTGGATGTTGACCATCCTGCCGAATTCGGATGCGATGTCCAGCTGCGCTTCCAGAACGGGTATCTGCGGCGCGATGTCCCCGCGCTTGGAATCCAGGCCGATCTCGCCGACATGGGCGTCCCCGTCCTCCTCGAGCATCCTCCGCAGGCGTGATGCCGTCGCCTCGTCCCACTGGTCCGCGTACCATGGATGGACTCCGTAGAACCTGACGGTCCCTCCAATGTCGCATGCCCCCATTCTCTCCCATTCATCCGGCCTCGCAGTGCATCCGAAGAACATCGCCGCATCCGCGGCATCCGGATAGCGGTCGCTGAACCCATGCTCGGCAACATGCGCATGTGCGTCAGCGAACGGTGTGCGACAATTGGACATGTCATGGGGATATCGCGACGGCCGTTTATCGTTGACGTCCCCCGAGTTGAACTTTAGGCGGAATTACAAAAATTTAATTTAGCCTAAATATTAAATACGATGTTTAGGTTATCCTAATTACTATGAGGGCGGAGCATCCTGACATCTGTGAGGGAAGGGGACTTTCCGACATAGTATCATTCCATGAGCCAGACATCCTCCAACCTGAGACATGCCCAGAGGGTGTCGAAACCTCCGTCCCTGACCTGCATGAGCGCATAGTCCGTCACTGTGCGCCCACTCTCGCCGGATTCAAGTGCGGGAGCATGTTCAGGGTCAACTCCGATCCTCATAGTATTCTCGAACAGGTCTCGGGCCTGGAGTACGAGCTCTCCCACAAAGGTCTCAGGATGGACTTCCTGGTGATCGATGACGAGGGGTGCCTGCTCTACGTCTACCGTCCGAAGCTCCTGGAGGCTCGTCTCGCCGACCCGGAGGTCAGGGACTTCCTGGCCTGCTACGGTTACTCCGCAAAGAGCTGCACATCCATCCTGGCGGAGCTCTTCGACCGTTTCTTGCACTGTCCCAGCATGCCGCCTGAGGTGGGTGTGTTCCTGGACTACCCTATGGAGGACATAAGGGGGTACATCGAGAACGAGGGCAAGTGCAGCCGCTGCATCGGATGCTGGAAGGTCTACGGCGACGTGGAGGCCGCCGAGAGGAGGTTCCAGAGCTACAAGAGGTGCCGCGACGTGTTCTGCAGGAAGCTGGCACAGGGCAGTCCGCTGGTCAGGCTGACCGTGAAGTGCTGAGACTGGGTCAGAACCACTGGTCCAGCGACCTCTGCTTCCTTCTGTTGGATTCGGCCTTGCGGGCGGCCTCTATCTTGTTCAGGACGGTGGTCACCCTATCGGCGGAGAATCCGTGGTCGGTCATCAGCTCGAGGACGCCCTCCGGGTCCGCCTTGCCCTGCTTGACCGAGTAATCGTCCGATCTGGGTCCGTTCAGGAATATCGCCCTGACATCCTCGTACTCCGGGATGTCCACGTCGGTCTTCGCCATGACGGTCTCCAGGTCCCCGTGCTTCTGGATCAGCTTCAGTCCCTTCTTCGGGCCGATCCCGGGGACGCCCGCGTTGAAGTCGGTGCCGATCATGATGCACACGTCCACCAGCTGCTCCCTGGTTATGCCCAGGTCCTCCAGCATCTTCCTGGAGTCGACGATCTCCGTCTTCACGTCCTTGTAGACGCTCTTGCCAGGGACCTTCCTGCGTCCAGAGATGGTGAGGTTCCTTACGAGCAGCGGCGCGCCGAACAGGAGGGAGTCGTAGTCCTGGGATGCGGAAGCGTACACGTCCCCCTTCAGGCACATGTACGCACCCTGGGCCTCGCCGTCGCTCGGTGCCTGGACGACCGGGATCCCGAGGAGGGTCAGGAGCTCCTTCGACGTCTCCAGGATATCGGGGGTCATGCGGGAGGTCTGCTGGGCCTTCGAGAACGCCTTCTTCAGGTCGCCCTCCTCCAGCGCCTGCTGGTACTCGACCATGGCCTTCTCCCTGCGGGCGATGCGCTCCTCGATGGTTCCCGCCTTCATCTCGTTGGGCTTCCCGTCGAAGACGAATGACGGCTCTATCCCGGCCTCGATGAGGTTGGCCGTGCGGTAGAGGATCCCGGAGAGATGGGATGTGACGCGACCCTGGGAGTCCTGCAGGGGCTTCCCATCGGGCTGCCTTATGATGGAGAGGAACTGGAAGATCGTGTTGTAGGCGTCGATGGCGACGCTCTTGCCGCGGAGGTCCTCCAGGGATATCTCCGTGGCCTCCGTTATCGGCGACAGGTTTACTCCCATCTGATCACCCGCGGTTGGGGCCGTAACCCTTCCATTCGGCGATGGTCGGGGCCATGTCCTCGAGTTTGAACAGCGACGATCCGGCCACAAGTATTGATGCGCCCGCCGAAACGCAGGTCCTGCCGGTGATCGAGTTGATCCCCCCGTCCACGGAGATCTCCAGGGACGGGTTGTTCCTGTTCGCCCACTCCCTTATCGCAGTGATCTTGCTGACGCAGTCCTCTATGAAGGACTGCCCGCCGAAGCCGGGATGGACGGTCATGACCAGGGCTATGTCCGCATCCTCCAGATACGGGAACGTGTCCTCGACGGGGGTCTCCGGGTTAAGGGATATGCCGACCTTCAGCCCCTTCTTGTCGATCCTGTTCATGGCGGCGTGGATGTCCCCGGTGGCCTCGCAGTGGACGGTGATGCAGTCGCATCCGGCGGCGGCGAAGTCGTCGATGTACCTGACGGGGTCCTGTATCATGAGATGGGCATCGAAGGGGATGTCGGAGTAGCGTCTGATGGCCTTGATGACCGGCGCTCCGAAGGTGATGTTGGGAACGAACATTCCGTCCATAACATCCAGATGGGCCCAGTCGGCCCCGGCTTTCTCGATGCGGACGAGCTCCTCCCCGAACCTGGAGAAGTCGGCGGAGAGCATGGACGGAGATACTTTGGTCATCGGGCCCGGATGACTGTGCTGGATAGATAAGTGTGCTGGCACGGCCCGATGCGCTGAAGCCACATTATTTCTAGAGGTCAGTCCGTTACCCAGGGTATGGCATTGGCAAAGCACGGCTCCGCCGAGGATATCTGCGACGTGGCGGGATGCAGCAACCCCGCCGAGAGGTCCTTCAACATCAAACAGGTGGCGAAGTCCAACCTGTCCCTGAAGTCCTCCGACCTCCGCCAGGTCCACCTGTGCAAGGAGCACTACAAGGAGTTCAAGAAGCAGACCAAGACCAGCAGGGAGCTGGACCAGGTCTACTGAGGTCCGATGGAGATCCTTTTCCTGGGAACGGGCGCCGCGGTGCCCTCCAAGGACCGTTCGACCTCATGCATAGCCGTCAGGAGCGGTTCGGACATAATCCTCCTGGACTGCGGCGAGGGCTCTCAGCGTCAGCTGATGCTCTCGCCCTTCTCTTTCATGAAGATCAGGGCCGTCCTGATCACCCACCTCCACGGGGACCACGTGTTCGGTCTCCCGGGGCTGGTTCAGACCATGGCCCTGTCCAACCGCTCGGAACCGCTGCAGGTCTTCGGTCCCCCCGGCACAGCCCGCGCCCTGGAGGCAATGATGTCCGTCACCGAGGGCGAGGCGGCGTACGGCGTGGAGGTGGTGGAGGTCACGGGAGGCGAGGAGCTCGAGGTCAGAGGCATGAGGGTCCTTCCCTACGCCACCGACCACGGCATAGCCTCCGTGGGATACGTCATCAGGGACCGCGACAGTCCGGGGAGGCTCGATGCCCAGAAGGCTCGCTCCATGGGCATCACATCCGGCAGGGACATGGCCCGCCTCAAGAGCGGTGAGACCGTCAACGGCGTCAGGCCGGAGGATGTCGTGGGTCCGGTAATCCCGGGATGCAGCGTCGCGTACAGCGGCGACACGCTGCCATGCCAGTCGGAGAACGAGGCTGTGAGAGGGGTCGACGTGATCATCCACGAGGCCACGTACATGCACTCGGAGGAGAGGCAGGCGCTGGAGCACCACCACACCACGGCGCTTCAGGCGGCCGAGGTCGCCAGGGACGCCGGCGCAGGCTACCTCATACTGACGCACATCAGCAACCGCTACGACGACAGGTCATTCGTCGCGGACGAGGCCAGGGCGGTGTTCCCGGAGACCTACATCGCCGAGGACATGCGCATGTTCAGGATCACCGGGTCCGGGCTGCAGGTCGACGCCACGCTGTGATCCGGCTCAGATGAGCTTCAGGATGTCGGCGCTCGTGATCAGCCCGACGATCTTCCCCTTCTTCGACACCAGGACCGCCCCGCT
>CAZLMR010000075.1:0-6013 GCA_964560575.1 uncultured Methanomassiliicoccales archaeon
CCCATGGTTCACCAGGGCGACGACAAGATGTGCCTGATGGGTCGACACGGCCTCGACCGCACCCTGCCAGAGATAGTTGTTGGAGGCGTTCTCCTCCGCCTCCCTACCGGGGACGCGGCTGTGTATAAGACTGACTGCGACGAGGTCCTGTCCTATGGAGCCTATGAGGGTGTCCTCGCTCACATCGGCGGATTGGATCTGGATGCCCCACTCCGATCTCATGTTGGACATGACGGCCTCCGGGTCCCATTCATCTGAGGAGAGGAGCACGATGGCCGCGAAGGGCCCGCCGCGGATCCTCTCGACTATCTCGAGGTCGCTGTCGAAGTCCACTGTGGTGATCTCGTCCGACCCCGGCGAGGAATATGAAAGCTTGACGTTCAGCATCGGACCTATGCTCAGTCCGTAGAGGCACAGACCCTCGGTTCCGTTGACGTTCGCAAGGGAGCCGCGGGCCCTGGAGTCGAGGTCGTCGATAGACTCTATGACCCTGGCAATGGCCTCTGGATCCCTCTTGGAGGCCTGGGCCTCGTTCATCATGAGTGTTACCATGATGGAACCGCCGTTGCGGTCCATGAGGAACGTGCAGTACGGGTGGTCGGCGGACCATCCGGAGATGCCGATGTGGGACCTGAGCCTCTCCAATGCCGCCTTGTCACATACGATCCCCTCTATCGACAGACGCTTCCTGGCACGCTCCGGGTCGTCCGGGGTGCTCTGGAGCCTGGCATCGTCCTCCGGGTCTATGAGATGCATCTCCATCTCCTCGATAGTTGCGCCGACGGCGATGTCGGATGCCAGAGTGATAAACTCATGGTCCTCCGGAACCAGCTCCAATCCGCGGTTGACAGCCTCGAGGGCGCCGCGCCTGTCCCCGAAATGAGACCTGAGACGGCCGAGGGTCAGCCACGTCCATGGATAGTCCGGTTCCTCGACGACGCCTCTCTCGCAGTACTCCAGAGCGCGGGAAGGCTTGCCGCAGTACATCAGCGCATTCGCATACCTGTAGTACCAGACGCCGCAGCCCTTCGCAAGGTCCTCGACACGGGAGAGCCATTCGGCTGAGGTGTAGTAGTGCTCATAGTCATCCATGTTGTTGCAGGCATAGGCCACCCACAGCGCCAGGCCGAGGTCGTGATGGGCCTGTTTCTCGGTGAACCTGCCCTCTGATATCCCCTTGGAGATGAAACCGCCGATGTACTCGAGGATCGCACCGCAGTCGATCGTCGATTCCCCTATGAACGAGCGTATGGTATCGACCTGCTCCTCGCCGAGCAGGGAGCCGGGCACCACGCCGAATTCGTCGCAACCCATGACCCGCGGTATCGGGTCATACCTTGAATAGATAGCGCAGGTTCCTGATGCGGAGCAACCTGTCAGTGACCTACCGTTATCGGGATGACGCCCTTCTCGGCGGCGAACAGGATCCTGCAGAACAGGGAGAAGGCGTACCTGGCCGCCTGTTCGGTGTCGACGTCCCCATCGAAAGCAGGCGGGTTCTCCGACCATGAGGCTATCTGCTCATCGGAAGCCTTCCATATCGCGGAATTGATTGCCACCAGATCGTGCCTGAGCGTACCGGTGGTGGAGAGGGTGATCTCCGCACCCGCGGGCCCGACGCATCTTGTAGCTCCGACCTCGGGACTGGGGATGAACATATCGGTGATAAGGAACGACGGCATCGCCCCCTGCGTTGACATGGCCCGCTCTATGACGGCATTCTCATAGAACCTCCAGCCGCAGGGGACCTTAGACGGCATCCCCTCGCCGGTGACGAAGCAGGACAGCTTTAGCATGAGTGCGCCGAAGGAATCCATCCCCACCTCCGCGAACAGACTCGGAAGGCCGTAGCCCTCCTGCCAGTCGATCTTCCCCGGAATCTGGGAAGCGACGTTCGTCTGCCAAAGGTTGACCGCGTCCAGGAGCTGCTGTCTGTCGAACGGCGGCTGCTCGGGAGCGTTGGGGCGCTCGCCCGCATAGTACATCGCCAGAGGTCCTGCGAAGAGATGGTATCCCATGATGTGAGGAATCGGTTGGGAGGATAATAGGCAGTCGGTCTCATCGGAGGTTGCGGGGACCGTGGACATCGATGTAGTCCCCCGCACCCTGGACGCCGATCCTCATGGCCTTCATGAGATGCTTCTCGGCCTCCTCGATGTCTCCCCTGTTCATCAGAGCGCCGGCTACGTCGTGATGCAGGCGCACGAGGACCTCTGGATCGGGGATGCGGTTGAAGTCCATCATGTGCTCGAGGATGGTGATTGCCGCCTCCAGATCCTTGATGTACATGTCCGTGAGACCCATCTCCGACTCCGCCTCGGCCTTCATGACGAATGCCATGATCAGTTCCTCGGGATCCTCCATCTGGCCGCGATCCATAAGGTCCATGCCGATGTCGATCGATTCCGCATAGAGGTTGACGGCCTCCTCGTTCTCGCCGAGGTCCGTCTGCGCCTCCGCATCAAGGTCGAGAAGCTCGACCGTACGGTTCTGGGACCAGGCGTCGGAGTGACCCCTGACCAGATCGAGACCCTTCTCCACGAAGGGGAGCGCCATGTCCGACGCCTCGGAGTCGATGAGGTTCTTGCACGCATCTATACATAGACGGACGATGCTGCGGCGGTCGAAGTGGCGGGAATTGGAACCGAGGTCGCCGAGACGACCAGACACGAGCTCGTACTCGCCGGTACAGTCGGAGTCCTGATCGAAGAGGATGCTGGCCATGGTGGCGTGGATGCGGACGAAGGTCCCGGGATCGGCCTCGTAGCCATGGGTCTCCAGGTCGGACAGCAAATCGGCGGCGGACTCGAGGTCCTCCATGGCAGAGGTCCTGTACTCCATCATGTACAGCACGCAGCCGCGGTTGACGTACGCCTCTAGAAGATCTTCCGACATCGAGCCGGCGGATTCGAGCTCGTTGACCCTCTGGTTGTATTCCTCGAGCGCGCTCTCCAGATGGATGTCAGAAGTGTCCATGCCCTCTCCAACACCTACGACATATTTATTCTGGCTGGATGCCCGGGCACTTCAGGAACACCTGCGGCTCATTCATCCGAGTCTTCGGCCTTGGGCATCCACTCGTGGTCGAGCTCGACCGTGGCCATCCTTCCGTTGTGCAGCCTGTACACCAGCGTGACGGTGCAGTCCTGGCCCACATCGACGACCTCCAGGGCTCCTTCGGTTTTGAACAGCGGATCCATCCTGCGCATCAAGCGGGCGTATGACAGCCATCCCCCGTCGTAGAGCCTCGACCTGAACTCCTCGAACCACCCGCGGTCCATCTTGGAGATCGCCGCAATGTTGGTCCTGAAGACGGTCTTGAACCCGCTGCCCCTGACCACGGCCTCGAACGAACAGTACGGCTCGTCCTCCTTCCAGGAACCGTCCACATGGTCGAAAGACTCCCTGAACCACCTGGCTCCCTCGGGATCCGTGACGATGCACTGTATGGTCATGAGTTTCTCCTCCGCCCCGGGATCCTCCCCTGCCTGGAGCCTGGCGTCGGATTCTGGATCGATCCAATGGAACTCGAACCTCTCCAGGCCCTCACCCGCCTCTATCTCGCGGGCCAGGGTGAGGAACTCGTAGTCTCCGGGTACCAGCTCAAGACCCTTCACCACTGCTTCCATCGCGCCTTCGCGGTCCCCGAAATGGGCGCGGAGCTTGGCGGCCTGCAACCATATCCAAGGATAGCCGGGTTCCTCGACGGTTCCCCTCTCGGCGTACTCCCTGGCCTCGTCGAGCCTTCCGCAGAACATGAGGGCGCAGGAGTAGCGGTAGAACCAGGTGCCGCAGCCGGACGCGTTGCACTCGGAAGTCGGCATCCAGCGGGTCGCCTGCCAGTAGTACTCGTAGTCGCCCATGTTGATGCACGCGTATGAGTACCAGAGGGCCACCTCCAGATCGGACTCGGCCTGCCTGCTGCTGAACCTGCCGTCGTTGATGCCGTTGACAAGCGTCGAGATGATATCGCTGAGCATAGCCCCATACCTTCCATCCACATCGCCGAGATAGGACTCGAACCTCTCGATGTCTGCGGGTGTCAGTATCGGGGAGCCGGGAGCGATGACCTCGGTACGGTCGACGATGATCACGGAAGATGGCCCACGGCGGAAGGTGTGGAAGCCTGCGCGGACCACCTCCGACTCAGACAGGAACTCCCTGGCCGCATCCACGACCGCGTCCATGTCCCATGCGATTAGATCCACATAGCCGTAGTACAGTCCGGTGGCCCCTCCGATGAACTCCGCCGCATCCCTTCCTGCGTGCCCGGTGATGAATTCCTCGATCCTGTCGCGGAACCCAAGGATCCCGGCCGCACGGTCGTCGCCCTGGAATGATTCCAATGAATAGGCGATGAACCCGGCGACGGCACCGTCGCGATGGAGCATATCCATGCCGTCGTTCTTCATCGCCAGATAGCCGTTCACCAGCGGGGCACATCTCGATGTTCCGTAGTAGATGTCCAGCCTCCAGTCGGCTTCCGGATCATTGATGGGCTCGGGCCTGTAGGTGATGCTGTTGGAAAGATACCCCTCGGCATCGATCTCGATGTTGAACCCCATGTCCACAAGCCTGGAGGGCAGCTGAGGCAATGGTATGGCATCGGGACCCGGCGGTTCGGGCACCACTGTGATGCCGTCGAGAACGGCCATCGCCGGGATCTCGCCCAGGACCCGCTCCATGATGCTGGAGACAGCCCACCAGACCATGTCCTCCTTGTTATCCATTAGACCGGAGAGCCTGGGGCAGTGGAGTGTCAGGGAGATGTAGTCGCCCTTCGGCTCGACCTCCGTCCAGATGTCGGAGGCGTCTATCTCGCCGACATCGGTGTTCAGTCTGAAATCCGGATTGCGCCTGTTGCCCGCTCTCAGGTCCCACCTGTCGCGGACCTCTGTGGGGGCCCTCCTGATGAACTCGCATATCTCGAACAGCCTGACGCGGTCGGCCTCCGGACTCAGCGACAGCTCGAACTTATCCCCGTTGAACCCTATCTCGAACGCGACCCCGTTGATGGCTTCGGACAGCATCCCGCTGACGGTCTCGACGATCCTGTCCGAGACGGCGTCCCTGTTCGGATGCTCCAGGAGCCTCTCTATCTCAGGCATCTCCTCGGCGAACCTCCTCCAGGCGGTCTCGGCCCGCTCACGGAAGCAGCGCCTGAACACAGGCATGGCCAGAGCCCTCTCGCACCTCTCCAGCAGCTCCCTGTAGTCATCGTCGTCCGGCCTGAGAATGGCTGCCTTCCTCAGATACGGGAGGGCCTCGGGCTCGCGGTCCATCATCCAGTATGAGTAGGCGAGACGGTAGTTCCAGAGGTCGTCGTCGCTGAGCTGGTCGCGGACCGATTCGAGCAGCTCGATCGCCTTCAGGCAGGGCCCGTGGTCGTCCGGACCGCCGAGGTTGTTGTACGCCCTGGCCAGGATGCTGATCAATTGCGGAGTGAGTTCGGATGGCGGCAGAGCCTCTATCATCTTCACTATCCTCTCATGGTCGTCCTGAAGATGCCATCCCTGGCATTGCTCCAGGAGCTCGTTCTCGCGGGATGACGTCTCCGAAGAAGATGATCCCGCAGACCCGGCGCCTGCCTGACCCGGGGAGGGGAGGCGGACGATCGGCCTGAAGAGTATCCTTCCGGATCCGGTGTAGTCGTCGATGCTGATGGGACGGCAATGGGGCGAGCATGGAGGATGATCGTCCATCGCGACTCCGTCGCCTCCGCAGAGGGCAGGGGCGTCTGAAACGACGAGTTCCAAGTCGGATGGATCGGAGGCGATGACGAGGCCGAAGAAGTTGGGCTGGTCCGGATCCTGAGGCTCGTCGTCGAGGGAATCGCCCCACGGGAACAGGGTACGACATCCTCCACTGCACATGTACGCCCATTCGTCCGGCGTCGGCAGGGAGAATCCCTCCGATGCCATCCTGGAGACGAGCCCGTCGATGCCGTCAGAAAGCTGTGCGGATGTTCCATAGTCGCCGACAGGCACCGCCCTTACTGCGGCAAGCATCGGAC
>CAZLMR010000076.1:0-5973 GCA_964560575.1 uncultured Methanomassiliicoccales archaeon
TTGTTGTAGTAGACGGCGACCGTGGTGTCGTCGACATCCCATCTCCAGTACTCCTCCCAGGCAGAGGCGTTCCTGAGGAGGCAACCGTGGGTGCGCAGCGCGAACTGGGTGTGCAGGTTCATGAAATCGGGGTTGTTCCAGTCCACCCTCCTGACATAGCCGTCGGTGGCATGCTTCCTGCGGGGGATGATCTGGTTGTCCTTGATCTTGTAGGATATCTTGTTGGAGATGATCTCCCATCCGAACCTCCTGTACATCGGGATGGAGTAC
This sequence comes from uncultured Methanomassiliicoccales archaeon, assembly GCA_964560575.1. Lineage (GTDB taxonomy): Archaea > Thermoplasmatota > Thermoplasmata > Methanomassiliicoccales > Methanomethylophilaceae > Methanoprimaticola. Next base: position 271 of record CAZLMR010000076.1, read on the forward strand.
GGATAGAGGAGCGCGAGCGACTGCCCCTTCTCCCTCATCCTGGTCAGGCTCCTGTGCATGAGGATGCGGATGAGGCCGCGGCCGGAGTATTCCGGATACGTGTTCACGCTGGTGACGTATCCGATGGGATAGATCTCATCGTGGATGTTCATCTGGAGGGGGTAGACTGCGACCTGGGAGATCAGCGAGTCCCCGTCGTAGCATCCGAGGACGTCCGCCCTTTCCAGAATGGGGAACTTGGACTGCATGATCTCGTCATCGCGCCAGCCCGTCTCCATGAGCTGCTTCTCGGTGACCTGGAACGCGTAGCGCAGGAGGGCGTTGTACTGGTCCAGGTCATCGGTCGTCAGGTCGCGTATCTGATAAGGGAATTCGCCGTCCTCCATCTGTCGTCACCGGGTCTCCAGTGGACGCCAACCGATATAAAGGGCTCGGCACCCCGGGACCGGGTCACATCCTTGCGACGGAGTTTATGGCGAGGGACACCTGCTGGAAGTTGTAGGGGCGGTACACGTTCCCCCTGTAGGAGATGCATCCCCCGTCCCTGGTGTAGACGTCGAGGATCCAGCGGGCCCTGGTCTTCGCACCGGGCTGCATGTATTTGCCACCCCATGAGTAGATGTAGTTGTTGAGGAGGCTGTTCACCAGGACGACCCTGCCGTTGGCGTTGACCGGTATGGACTCGATGTTGAAGGGGCCGTACCCGGAGACGTTGGCGAGGAACCCAGCCGGCTCCAGGACCAGGTCGTAACCGTGGGACTTCCCGTCTTCCCCCCTCTCGGCGAAGACGACCCTGACGGCGTTGAATATGTCCGTGGCGACCTCGCACATCTTCCCGTACTCGGCGGAGGGCGCGTAGCTCTCGCCGCGGTTCTTGAGCTCGGTGATGGCCGCATCAAGCTTCTGGTCCCAGGACGTCTGGTTGTTGGTCCTGACCGTGATCTTGGACTTGAAGGTCTTGTCCGTGCCCAGCGATCCAGGGGATGTGTCCAGGCCGTACAGCTCTCCGGCGACTCTGACGAGGTTGTCCTCGAGCTTCAGGATCTCCTCGCGAAGAGTGTCGGTGTCCATCTGCCCGATCTTCTGTCTGTACTTGTCGAGTGTCGCTTCCGATGCCATCGGAGGGAGTAACGGCACTTCATTATAATATTGTGAGTGAGGGAAAAAGGGGTCTTTCGACCCCGTTTGGATGGTTTCAGTCCCATTCGGTGACGCCGGTGCTGTCGGAGAGGCAGCTCTTGTGGAACACAGGCTCCTCGATGCCCTCCTTCTTCTGGCGCCTGTAGTCCTGGAACGCCTCGATCCCGCGACGCGCGACCTTGACCAGGATTATCGCATTGAAGAACGCGCACACCGCCAGCAGGATGTCCATGATGACCACGATGGCATCGGACGCGAAGAAGCTGGACAGGAACACGACGACCAGGAGCAGCCCCCACATGCAGTACTTCGCGACCTTGCTGTCCTTGATCAGCATCAGGTTCCCCTCCCCGATGACGATGTCCGACATCAGGCAGGTGAACGCGAAGATGAACATGAAGATCATCACGATGTAGGGAGCGACGGCCCCGACGGTTCCGGTGAACACCTCCTGGAGGACGGGGATGGAGTCCTCGCCCACCGCGATGTACATGTCGTGGAGCGGACCGATCCCGGCGAAGGACAGGACCACGAGTGCGGTCATCGTGCTCACGAGGGTGTCGATCAGGACACCGATGGCCTGGGTGTATCCCTGCTTGACGGGGTGCTTGACGTCCGCCATGGAGGACAGGTTGGTGATTGTACCGATACCAGCCTCGTTGGACCACACGCCCCTCTGCATGCCGGCGATGATGACGGCTCCGATACCTCCTCCGATCACGGAGGGGATGCTGAACGCGTACTCGAATATGGAGGCGATGCCGTTGACCACGCCCTCGGGTCCGAGCGCGATGCAGATGATGCACACGACGAACCAGGCGATCGCCATGAGCGGGACCACCTTCACGGAGAGGTCCGCGATCTTGTACACCCCTCCGATGAGGAGAAGTGCGGTGGCGGCGGTGAGGAGCAGGGCGAACACGAGGTTGATTCCCTCGAAGTCGAAGGCGTAGTGGACCGCCTCGGACATGCTGACCACCTCTCCGGAGATGAATCCCACGAGATACATCAGGATCATGACGAACGCGGCGATCATCCCGATGCGCTTCATGCCGAGTCCGTGGAACAGGGTGTATGCGGGACCTCCGCGGAAACCGCCGTTCTCGTTGGGGACCTTGTAGATCTGGGCGATGGTCGTCTCGAGGAAACTCGTCGCCATCCCGATGACGGCGAAGACCCACATCCAGAAGATGGCACCGGGTCCGCCCACCATTATGGCCATGATCGGTCCGGTGATGTTCCCCACACCGATACGGGAACCCATGCTCATGCAGAAGACCTGGAACGAGGACAGCTTGCCCTCCTTCCTTTCGGTTTTGTCGAAGAAGGTTACCTTGATCATCTCCTTGAGGCCGGAGACCTGTATCAGCCTCAGGCGGACGGTCGCGTAGATTCCCGCGCAGACGATCAGGACGAAGGCGATGTACCAGATGTACTCGTCTATGAAGTCAAGTACTCCCATGAAGTCCAATCAATCACTGAGCGAATGGAACCAGTGCAGGTATATGTTGATATGTGCCAGTCAGGAGATTACATAGCCCTGTCCGACGTCAGTCGCAGTCGTCGTCAGGCACGGAGGCCCTGTATCCCAGCGTGCGTACGGTCCTGTCGCCCAGGCGCTCGCGGACCTCGTCCAGGATCGAGACGAGGTCAGACCTCCCGTCGATCTCGGTGGCCAGCCTGTATCTGAACTCGCGGCTCCTCCTGCAGCCGACGATGAACTTCGGCGCTATGCTGCGGAGCTTCTTCGCCGCGACCTCCTCCCCCTTCTCGGCGATGAGCATGTCGGCCAGCTCCAGGCACCAGTCAGCCTGCTGGGCGACGGTCGGGTTCGGGAGTCTCTCGCCGTAGCGGAACCATCTGTCTATCTGGGTCACCAGGAACGGGTTGCCTATGCCACCTCTGGCGACCATCACAGCGTCCGCGCCGGTGATCTCAGAGTATCCGATCGCATCGTCGAGGGAGAATACGTTCCCGGACACGATCAGGGGGACGGACATCTCCTTCCTCAGACCCCTTATTGCCTCATAGTCCGGCAGGCCCGCGTAGCGCTGCTTGCGTGTGCGCGCGTGGACGGTTATCGCGTCGACCTCTGCCGCCTCCAGCTCCGCGATGACCTCCCTGAAGTTCATGGAGTCCTCGCCCTGGCCCAGACGTATCTTGGCGGTGACCGGGATCCCGGTGCGTCCTTTCACGGATCTGACTATCTCCCCGCACCTCTCCGGGTCCCTCATGAGCGCGGATCCCGCGCCCCTGCGGACCACCTTCTCCACCGGGCATCCCATGTTGATGTCGAAGAGGTCGGTGTTGGGGTTGCGTCTGAGGCACTCTTCCGCAGCATCGGCGAGGCGGCATGGATCGCTGCCGAACAGCTGAGTCCCCGTGAACGGCGAGCTTCCGTACATCAGGTACTCGTCGCTGCGGACGTTGTGCATCATGGCGCTGTCGGAGACCATCTCGGTATATGCCACCGCGACACCGAACGGTTTCATGAAAAGCCTGTAGGCCTCGGACGTGTATCCCGACATGGGCCCCAGGACCACGCGGCCGTCGACGGACAGGTCTCCGATCCTCCACATGAGGGACACGAAATGCTCATCGGATATCCGATTTGCGCAGGTAAGGGCCGGGGGAGATACCCCCGGATTCACGGCTCAGGACTCGCCGGTGATGCTGCGTCCCAGCTCCTTGGTCTTCTCGATCGTCTCCTTGATGCGGTCGAGGTTGCAGGTGCGGCATTCGGTGCGGAGCCCAATCTCGTCGGAGAACTTCCTGGCCTCCGCCTCGTACTTGTCCGCGTCGCCAATGCCGTCGTCGATGAACAGGGTGCGCTCGTACGAGTCGAAGATGATGTCTAAGAAGAACGATGGGTCGTAGCCCTCCTCGATCATAGAGTCCAGGTGCATCTCCTTGATCAGGCCGTTGGTACCCTCCATGGCCCAGCCGGGCGAGCAGAACCAGGTGCCCGGGCACTTCTTCTTCTCGTTCTTGTATTCCTCGGGTCCGAGGAGGGCGTCGATGCAGTCCGCTCCGGGGAGCATCACAGCGGGGACCTCGAACTCCTGGGTCACGTTCTCAAGAGAGTTGCATATCGCGTATCCGAGGAAGACGGCGTCGACTTGTCCCTTCAGGGCGTTAACCTTCTCCACGACAACGCGTTTCAACTCAGGCGGGTTCTCGTGCAGGGCAAACTCGATGTACTCGCGGTACGTGAAGTCGGGGTCGTCCTTGGTGAGGAACTCGATCTCCTTCTCGAGGATGTCACAGGCAACAATTCCAAGCCTCATGGGGTCACCATGGGGGAATCCAGATGTCCGTTCATAAATCATGGCACAGTGCCAGAGGCGTAAGTCAGCCGTTTCTCCAGATTCATTCCAGGAGGACTCCCTTTGCCCACTCTGCGGCATCCCCGCTTCTGAGGAGCCTGCCCTTGTTCCAGATTGCCTGAGGGTAGTTGGATTTCAGGTTGCTCTCGGCTCTCTCCATGCCGCTGCCGCCGGATGTTGCGAACGGGACGATCGTCCTGCCGGCGATGTCGCACATGTCGAGGAACGTGTCGACGATGCGTGGCTCCACATACCACCAGATGGGGAACCCCACGATGATGGTGTCGTATTGTGACAGATCGGGAACGGGTTCGGCCAGAGCGGGGCGGCAGGAGATGTCACTCATCTCCATCGTGCTGCGGCTTCCCTTGTTTGTCTAGTCCAGGTCAGCTTCCGTGTACGGCTGGGGGGGGCGGATCTCATACAGGTCCGCGTCCGTGGCGTCGGCCATCTCCATAGCTATCCTGGCGGTGGTGCCGCTGGCTGAGAAGTATGCGATAAGTGCTTTTCCGTTCATCCCTGACTCTCCGATTTTGATGGCCTCCGGGCATGACACCGTGGTGTCGGACGAGGCTGTTGATGAATCGGTCACGGATTATTTATATTATGGAGTTAACTCCAACACTAAGTAAAGAACCATGTGTCCGGTCCACTTGCAAGATTCGGTGTTCGATCACGGTCACCGGGCGTTCGGATCGTCCGACGAGTTCTCCACCGCAACCCAGCCTCTCACCCTCTGCAGATGTTTCACCATCCATTTGACCTCCGTTCCGACGAGAAGGGCGGCCACGACGGTCCCTATCCCGACACTACCGAGGGCGCCGATCATGATGAGGCATACCGCCAACGAGATGATGACCATGCTCACATCGCTTACGATCTTCACAACGGAGAACTCTTTTTTGGTGGCCTTGGAAACCGCCAGGATGAATCCCTCGGGAGCCAGCGGTATGAAGTTCGCGGGCACATAGAGGAACACCCCCAGTGCGACGAACACCGTGCTAGCGAGCATCAGTAAAAACTGGACAGGAAAACTGTCGGGGTTCGGTATGGGGGCCATCAGATCCCCGCACAGTGTGAGGAACGCTCCGAAAACGATTCCCACCGGGATCTGAAGCAGATCGATAGGCCTGTAATCGCGTCTAAGTATCAGGATCTGGAGTATGACGACAGCGACCGAGAACACGATGGTGGCCAGCCCCAGGTCCATGCCGGCGACGACGGTCATCGTGTAAGG
>CAZLMR010000077.1:0-5922 GCA_964560575.1 uncultured Methanomassiliicoccales archaeon
AGATGGGGTCGCCCTCGTGCTTCCTCACGGTACTGGACTCCCCGGTGAGAAGGGACTCGTCCATCTCCGTGGACCTGCATCTCACGACCGTGCCGTCGACAAGGGCCTGCTCTCCGGCGCGGATCACGATGAGGTCGTCGAGAACGATGTCGGACTGGTCGATCTCGTTCTCGGCGCCATCGCGTATGACGGTGACCTTAGGCCTGACCAGCAGAGAGATCTTGTCCAGCTTGCGCTTGGCGCGCATCTCCTGCACCGTGGAGATCAGGATGTTGGCGATTATGATTCCCGTGGCGGAAACGGCGCTGACGACCTCGTCACATATCACCAGCAGTATGCCGATGACGAACAGCACTATATTGAACGGTGTGAAGGTGTTCTTGACAATGATGTCGGTGTAGGTCCTGCTGGTGTGCACGTCGGCGTCGTTAGCCAGTCCTCTAGCCTTGCGATCGGCGACCTCAGCGCCAGTCAGCCCGTCCATGTGATACCCTTGCAATCAACGTATAATAAGATTGTTGCCCAATCTTCACACGTCATGAATGGAAGCATCGGAAGTGCGATTCGTTCATCCTCCTTCCGCCCGCTAGCTTCGGTCGTCCAGCTCCGTAAAGGAATGGAATGGATGATGGTTCATCGGTCCTCGACGCGGTGGCGGGTGGATTCCAGCCTCCTTCCGACCTCCTCGATCAGCGTCTCCCCGCTCAGAGGTATGAACTCCTTGGTGTATCCCATCGACACATAGTCTATGAAGCATCTGGCCTCGCGTCCGTAGAAACGGGATGCGGCCTCTGCATAGACGGAGAGCTGGAACTCGTACTCCGATTCGAAACGGTCGGAGACATCGGTCTTGTAATCATGGATCTCCACCCTGTCTGGGTACACGGCGATCAGGTCGATCCTACCGCTCAGGACGATCCCGCATTCCGGAACGGGGAGCGTGCAGTCCATCTCCGCGTAGCGGAGGTCCGAGCCGGCCGTTCCGGAAATGATGCTGCGCACCATCCCCAGCTCAGGATAGTCGTCGGTGACAAGCCAACCCTCCAGTATCGCCTGGGCCGCTTCGTGCACCTTCTCGCCGTACTCCTTGCCCTTTCCGGGTATCTCGTCAGTCTCCGACATCCCTCCAGTGCCGTCATCGGTGCCGAAAAGCATTAGGGTATGGACTCCGACCTTCTTGGTGCGGACGGTGTAACCGGAGACATCCGGTCTTGCAGCCTTCGATGTGGAGGTCTCGACAGGACGAGGGGGGCAATCGGGGATGTGGGTGTACTGGTCATCGGACAGTCCCTTCATGAAGCTGGAGCGTTGCGGTCCGCAAATCAGGGTCTCGTACTGGCTGGCCCTGGACATGGCGACGAACATAAGCCTGCGCTCCTCGTTGTAATCGGTGTCAACCGATTTCTTCGCGAGCATAGTCCTCCAGGAGGTGCATATCTTGGTGTAACCGTCGAACCTGGCCACCTCCTGGGAGCATCTGACCCCGATATCGTCGCTGTAGCTGAAGACCTCCGTCTTGCCGCCGCTTGTGAGCGGCATGGTCTTCTGGTCCATGAACGGTATGATCACGGCAGGGAACTCGAGGCCCTTCGACTTGTGCATCGTCATTATCGTGACGGCGTTGTGGTCGACCGCATTCTCCACAGGGTATGTTGTGTTCTTCCTTATCCCGTCCTCGACTATCCTAATCAGGTCGGGTATGGTCAGCAGGGCATCACGGTGAGCGGACGACAGCGTGGTTATGATCGCTTGCGTGATCTCGTTGTTGAGACTATAGAACGCGAAAATCGACGTCAGCAGCTGTGTGATCCTCCTGGTCCTCTTCCTGAGTTCCTTGCGCTGGAGGACTATGTTCGTGGGGATGAGGGCATGGTTCTCCCTCATGCGTTGGCATTCGACCTGTGAGTAACCGAGATCCACCAGTATCGGTAGGTATCCCCAGGGGTCGTCATCGTTGCTGATGTATCTCAGCCACGCCAGAAGGAGCTTTCCCTCCCTGGTTGACATGATCTCGAGATCGCCCTGCATGTATGCGGGTATGCCCGCATCCCTTAGGGCCTCGAGGACTACCCTGCAGTGATTGGTCTTCCTGCAGAGAACGGCGACATCCCCGTACCCCATCGGTCTGGGGCCATTCCTGTCATGTGTGGTGTACCTTCCGGAATCCACATAGTCGCGGATGCATCTGACCACCTCCTGGGGTTCGTCGTCCTTCGAATCGCATTGTACGTAGCGGATATGGGTGTCGTCGCCGATGTCGGTGCGGCCGGCATCCAGCATCTGGGCCTTGTCCACATCCTCCTGGTGCAGGGACGTGTCGTCATTGCTGCCCTTGAGGGACAGACAGCGGAACGCTCCGTCGATCACGGTGCCGGATGACCTGTAGTTTGTCGTGAGCCTTATCTCCCTGACCTCGGGGATCCTTATCGAGACCCTGGTGTCTTCCGAGTTGAGGAAGGCCCTCAGGGCGGTAGCCCTCTCCGAGAAGTGGGTGATGTTGTCGATGGACACGTACCTGAACCCGTAGATGCCCTGCTTCCAGTCCCCCACGACGCAGAGGTTCGGCTCTTTGAGGATCATGAGGGATATCATGAGCTGATTGGCGTTGGTGTCCTGGAACTCGTCGATCATCACGTACTTGAAGGAGTTCCTCTCCCTCACTCCCCTGTCCGAGTAGAGGAGGGCGAAGGCCAGCATGGCGTTGATGCCGAACGTCAGGCGATCCTCGATGATGCAGGTCCTGACATACTCGCGGAACACATCATGAACCAGCTTCAGCATATCCAGTCTGGATCTGTCCGTCGCGGCATCCGCCAGACGTTCCGGGTCGACGGTTTTCTCTATGATCTCCGGCAGGTGGTTTGTGTTGTTGGAATCCAGGCCCTTGAACGCCGCGGTTAGCTTGGATGCACCGCCCTTCTTACCACGGACGTTACGTTCCTGCATCCTCTGCAGAGTTGCTTCCGTGTCACCCATCAGATACCTGTCCGCATCCATCCCGAACCAGCCGTTCCTGACGGCGAAGATGCCGCGGGACATCAGGTTGTTGATGAGGTTCAACAGGTCGTCCGGACACTGGCTGGCTATTGTCGCCCAATCACCGTAGTCCTGTCTGCGGTCATGCAGGAATCTGTCCAGGAACGCACTGAAATGCTCGCGGTTCAGCGTCTCGTTGGTGGATATCGAGGCACCGCGCGTGAGCCTCTCGTCGATGCCGAAAAGGAAGCCCGCATCCTCTGGTGAATCCATGATGACGGACAGACAGAACGAGTCGAAAGTCTTCGCTTGGACGGATTTTGCCTTCTCGGTCAGCTCTGGCATTCCGGCGAGCTTCCCCTTGATACGCTCCTCGAGTTCGCCGGCGGCGTTGTTTGTGAACGTGAGCAGCAGGACGTCCCTGGGGTCGACATCCTGCCTTGAGATCAGGTTGATGTACCTCGAGACAATGGTATGCGTCTTTCCGGTTCCGGGTCCGGCATCGACCAGGACCATGCCGTCCAATGTTTTGCTGATCTCCTTCTGGGCCTCGTTGAGCTCATCACTCATTGGAATCATCCTCCTCTATCCTGACGACATCCATGGTACACACCTCGCGGAAATCGCATTTGTCGCAATTCTTCCTCGGTGCGGCCTCGAAATCCGTAAGGGACTTCTCCATGGCCTGTTTATGGAAAAGGTCGACCATCTCCAGGAACCTGTCCAACACATTCCGGGGAATCTCGATCGCAGCGTCTGTGACGACCATGCCGTTCATTATCAAATCCGTCAGCTTGCCGATCGCCACACCCGCATCCTCCGATGCATTCTTCCCGGTGAGGCCGGCTCTTTCCACGACTGCGTTCACAACAGCCGGATCCTGTCTCCAAGAGGATGCATCGCCCACTGCCGTATCTGCCACTGCCGCGATGATAGCCTCCGCATGGGGCTTCATGCTCTGTTTCAGATCCTCCCGGAAGGTCTCAAGCAGAGCAGGGCTTCTGCGGATGACGTCGTTAGTGTTGCCTGGTTCGACAACGACGGTCCTGATGTTGCGTCTGATGTCGAATCCAGGGTCGAGGGAGTCCACGTCGTTGTCCATCGCATAGAAGAGCTCGAACCGTCCGATGAAACCGGGGATCTTCTCGATAGCTATCGCGAGGTAGATCAGGGGTTGGAACTCGTAGTATGTGACACCGGAGTCTGGAGTCATGCGTTTTCCGATCTCCTTGCATTCCAGCGCATTCCCCGTTTTGTAATCGGTGATGACTCCGTCCCAGAGTAGGTCGAACTCACCGTGTATCTCGTGTTCCGATGACGGATAGTCTGTCTCGCACGAAGTACTGGACATGGGGATATCCAGCAGTTCCATGAATCTGTTGGGATGGCTCTTCCTCGTGTTGGGAAAGTCCAGTTCCGCTCTCACTCCGCGCAGGTCGATGTAGCGCATCAGATTCACCATCGCGCGCCTGACCGCATCGGAATCCACCTCCTCCATGGTGGGTGATGAGAGTCCGGTATAACGGTCCGAGATCATGTCCACGAAGCTGTCGACGCCCATCTTCTGAACCAGGTCCCTGTGGCATGAGTACAGTTCCGCGAAGGAGTGGATCAGGGTTCCGAACTCATTCGACTTCTTCTCCTCGGTCGGAAGCAGGGAGTTGAATAGGTACTTCCTCGGGCAGGTATAGTATGCATCGAACGAGGTCTTCGAGAACTTCTTGTTCAGCGGCTCTGCGCCGTCTACGATGAACTCCCCGCGTGTCATGTCCGGAGGCTCATGCTCATCGACCCATCTTCCACATTCCACAGGGGCGATGTCGGAGAACCTCTCGCACTTCCTATCTAGGATCTGGTCGAAGAACAGGCACGGTCTGGCATTCTTCCCGTTCTTCGTGGTGTTGACGATATAGATCCTCTTCTCACCCTGTTGTATCAGGGCGGAGAACCTTTTGGCGTTCTTCTCGGACTCGTCCTCGTAGTCTATGTACCGCTTGCCTGTGATAGGAACGTTCCAGTCCTGTTCCATCCCGACGAATATCACCACCGGGCGGTCCACGTAGACCGAGTTGTGACAGTCCGCAAGGAGCACACCTGTCCTCTCAGACTCCGGGATCTCCTCGTTGTGCTTCAGTTCTGTGACGTTGTCCACCGCGTACCTGAGTTGAGCCAGCCTGTCCGGTGTGACTCTGTCGTCAAGCATGCCGAGGCTCTTGAGTACGGTCCCGACCCTCGATTTCCCTGTGGAGTCGCATATGGAGTCCATGACCTCCTCGAAGGTCATCTCGCCCGAGAACGTCCTCCTCATTATGTCGCGGAGCCTGTGCTCCCCGGATCTCATGTCCTCCTCCTCGTCGATCTTCGACAACAGGTATCTCTCGCGACCCGGTCTGAAGTATTCGTGGAATCCTGTGAACAGCTCCTTGACCTGTCCGACGCGGACCGTCTCGTAGTCCATCGAGAGGCTGAGAAATCCGATGTAGTCCCTGATCGGCGTCAGGTCCCTGACGGTCAGGCTGTTGACGAAAGAGATTTCCCTGCGATACAGAGCAGCCCTGACGGCGTCGGCGATGGGGGAGGAGGCGTTCAGAACGATGGCGAAGTCCCCGGCGTTCTCAGGGTCGATGAGGTCCACCGCATGCTCGGCGAGCTGACGGTCGTTTCCCACCTGATGGAACACGTCGATGTCGAAGGTCCCTTCCTTTCTCCCTTTGAATATCTCGATGACGTCATGGTCCGACGGGTTGAAGTGCTTGTCCAGGTCGTCGAAGAGATCCGGACCTATCACGGCCACCTTCTTGTCGCGGAGGATGTCGGGCGTGTTCACGGTCGGATCGAAATCCGCCATGGCCTTCTCCCTCGTGGGCATGTGCGAGTAGCTCTCGTAGACCCTGCGGGAGCGGTTGGTGGTGAGATGCGCCCTCACATCCGCAGTGTATCTCCTTA
>CAZLMR010000078.1:0-5880 GCA_964560575.1 uncultured Methanomassiliicoccales archaeon
GTACGAGGCGAAGAAGCTGCTCCTTCGCAAGGTCGACGTCATCGCCGCGCCGTACATCCAGATCCTGAACCCGGACATCCGCGAGAGCCTCATGGCGAACATGGACCTGTCAGGCGACCCCAAAGGCATGATGGTCATAGTCGACGAGGCCCACAACTTCCTGGATGCCGCCAGGAGCTCGGAGACCTTCGTGATAGACAGGCAGATGGTCGACAACGCGCTGGACGAATGTCCCACCTATCGCGATCCCACGATCTGGATGGACGTGAAGCTCGACGCCTTCCTGAGCTTCTTCAAGAACTGCATAAGAGCCGCAGCGACCGAGAAGCTGGGACTGAACGAGGACAGCTACGTCTTCGAGGACGATTACATCGAGGACCGCATGATGAGGAAGTTCGGAATGTCCCGCACAGACCTTGAATCAGCGGTGGAGCGGGCGCTGGACCTGGGCGAGGCCAGGACCGAGAGGCTGATCGAGAGCGGGGACAACAGGACATCCTACGTCGAGGACCTGGCTCTGAAGATGTCCGCATGGTTCTCATCCGGATCGGACAGGTTCGTCAGGACCATAAAGACCGACAAGGACGGGGAGTACCTCAGCGCCACCTGCATTGAGCCGTCCGAGATCTCCAGGTTCCTCAACACGGTCCCGGGGACCCTTCACATGTCTGGGACGCTTAAGCCGCTGGACCAGTACGCCAGGGTCCTGGGACTCGGGAACAACCCGAAGTTCAGGACGTATCCGTCCCCCTTCCCGAAGGAGAACAAACTGGTTGTCTACGCCAAGGATGTGACAACCAGACAGTCGGACATGAAGGCGGACCCGACCATGCAGAACCGCATCGAGAGGCTGATAGTGGACATCTGCGATGCCGAGGAGAGGAACACCCTGGTCATGTTCACCTCGTACAACTTCATGCGCATGATGCGCCCGTACCTCGAGAGGCACATAGACCGCCCGAAGTACTGGGAGGAGTCCGGAAACCAGCGCAGGACCGCGGAGAGCCTCGCCAGGTTCAAGAGCGGCCGCAACGGCGTGTTCTTCTCCGTACTCGGAGGATCGGTGGCCGAGGGGATAGACTTCCCTGGAGACGAGCTGTGCATGACCATAATCGTCGGGGTCCCCTTCCCCCCGCCGTCCAAGGAGCTCAAGGCCATGAGCGACCGCTTCGACGAGAGGTACGGGAAGGGCAAGGGATGGCTGTACACGAGCCAGGTCCCGGCGATCAGGAAGATCAACCAGGCGACCGGGAGGCTCATCAGGATGGAGGACGACAGGGGAGTCGCCGTGATCCTCGACCATCGCGCCTCCAGGTTCGCCAAGGACATCGGCGCAGTCCCCTCCGATGACCCCGTGGCGGATGTTGTGAGGTTCTTCTCCAAGGGATGATCGTATCCATATGTCTCGGAAATCAGAGGTATTCCGAACGTTTGAACGGGATATCCAACTTTTAACGTCGAACAGCAACGTGTTTATAGGAATTGCATCTACGCGCAGACCATGGCATTGCTGAACGTGCTGGAGGACATCAAGGTCTGGATAGCGGCCGCCATAGTGCTCGCGCTGATCTTCGGGTTCGGCAGCCCCGACGCCTCCACGATCATGATGCTGGCCCTCATCGCCCAGATGGCGGTGGCCCTGGACGGCATCAGGTTCAGCCGCAGCGACTTCGGCACTTACAAGAAGCCGATTTTCGTGAACTTCGTCTGCTGCTTCGGCATATGCACCGGGTTCACGCTCCTGACAGGGTTGCTCTTCATCGACGACCAGGCCCTCTGGACCGGATGGGTGATGCTCTCCGCGGTCCCGTGCGCCATATCTGTGGTGCCCTCGGCTCTGTTCCTGAAGGCGGACCCCAAGCTGGCGGTCCTCTCGCTCACGGTCATCTACGTCATCGCCATAGCCCTGACGCCGCTGACCACCCACACCCTGATCGGAAACTCGGTCAACCCGCTGGAGGTCCTCAGGTACATCCTGATGTTCATCCTGATCCCGTTCGTCCTGACGATCCCGATCAAGAGGCTCCACCTGAAGCAGGCGCCCAAGACCCTGTTCATCAACCTGATGATGTTCATCCTGGTGTTCGTCGGTCTCGGTTCCAGACAGGAGTTCGTGTTCTCGGAGCCGATAGTTGTGCTCAGTCTGGTGATCGCATGCATGTTCCGTATCTTCCTCGTCTCTACCGTCCTGGTTTATGGCATGAGGAAGATGAATTGCAATAGAAATAACGGTTTGAATTACGTAACCTTTTGCTATTGGAAGAACAGTGGCATGTCTGCAAGTCTAACTATGGGTCTTTTCGCCGCGACCATGCCCGAGGCGGTGCTTCCGTGCGTGGTCTCCCTCATAGTGGAAGCAGTGTGGTTCGCCGTCCTGACGAAGTTCATCGACAGGATGTGGCCGCCGGCAATAGACTACGATGCGGCCCTTACCGAGGAAGCGAATCTCCCCACGAAGGACTGAGACTGTTACAAGGGACAAGGCACTACTCCGGCAGTCGACAATAGACTCCCTCGAAGGATGACGATCCTCTTGATGCCATCCATCTCGTATCCTCTACCACCGATGGAAGGATTCAATGAGAAGTTGGAGAGTATTCCCTCATCTCCTGATGATGCGGCAACGACCCTGCGCATCGGAGTACAGGATGTGTAGGTCCTGACATCGCCTTCCTTTCCATGACGATGGCCCTCTCGCGGAGATATGGCTCACTGTCCGAATCCTTGGAGCATTCGAAGGTACCAAAAATCCTTCCACGGCCACTTCCCTATAACCCTTGATAAGACGGACAACTGGCAGATGCTGTGATTCACTGCCTCATCTTTTGAAGGAGCTTCTCTACAGGGGCGTAATCAGTGGACAACCTGAGCTGCCCCTTGACCTTGTAGCCCCCCTCCCTCTAATACTTCTCCAATACCTTCTCCATGTTGGCGACTGCCTGGAGCGTGTCGAGAATCTGGTCCTCATAGAACGAACGTGTCGCCATCGTCTGTCATCCTCAGTGATGGACGTGTCACTCAGGACAATGCATTGTCCAACATCCATCTGAAATCCTTATGTGAATTCAACGATTTCACGCACTTCAGGTCGCATCGAATCTAAAATCGATGCTATATGTCACATACCACTATTCTAGAAACAGTGGCATGTCTGCATCAATGACTCGGATGCATACCTATGGCACCGTGACGGGCGCATTATATCAGAAGACTCCCATCACGGCCGCAATACATCCTCGCTGCCGTCGGGCGATATGTCCATCTCCAGCCAGCGCTTGGAGAATATCGCCTCGTCGTCAGACCCTCCGATCATGTGCACGGACACATACGAACGGCGGTTCCTGACGTATCTGAGGACCTCCTCCTGAGGCCAGAGCATGGCGGCCATCCAGTCGCGGGTGCGGTGACGGCCCCTCGAGAGGGATTCGTAGTGCTCCATCTCCTCACCTTCGTACTTAGGCTCCAGTTTAAGGGCAAGGTCCAGGTCACCGAGGGTCTGCATCTCCAGATCGTTGACGTAAGAGCCGAAGATGACCGCGCGGGTCACCCTGTAGCAGAACATGGGGTCGCTGTTGACATCCCTGATCCTCCGTCTGATGTCCTCGACGTATCCATCGGCGATCTCGCGCATGAACCTGGTGCTGCGTTGGGTCGTCATTGTCCTCCTTCTGTGATGTTGGTCGATGATTGATAGTGTTTGTCCATGACGTTCCGAACGGAACTCGGAGTATGTTCGGAACTATGCCTGTGGATCATCATATTCTGACACTGTGTCAGAATAATCAAATAAAACTGACATTATGTCAGTAATGGTCGCGGGAATCGGCCAAAGGACAGGGAGCCAATATGCCGAGGGGATCACCGGAACTGACGAGGTCTAGGATGGATGAGATAGTCGCAGCCTGCGAGAGGCTGTTCATGTCCGGAGACTTCGAGGATGTAACGATCAAGGGTATCGCCGAATGCACCTCGTTCACGAGAACATCGATCTACAACTACTTCGAGACCAGGGAGGAAATCTTCCTGGAGCTGCTGAGGCGTGAGTACGTGGCATGGTCGGACGACCTCGACTCGAGGGGGCCGTCGGGCGGCATCGAACCCGTGTTGGACTTCGCAGCCGCGGTGGCCGACACCCTGGCATCAAGGGAGGTCATGCTGAGGCTGCTCTCGAACAACCTGATGGAGATTGAGACCAACAGCCGTGTCGAAAGGCTAACCGGGTTCAAATCGGCATACGGACGTTCCATCGGATCCCTGGACAGATGCCTGGAGAGGTTCTGCCCGGACCTTCGGGAGGATGAGAGGGGGGAGTTCGTCCTCGCCTTTCTGCCGATGGTCTATGGGATGCACCCCTACACCACGGTGACCGACAAGCAGCGCGAGGCCATGGATGCCGCCGATGTCCGGTACCGGCTCCTGAGCGTCCGCGAACTGGCGTTCATCGGTGCCAGGAGACTCCTGGGGATCGAACACGGACCACAGATGACAGACAACGATAGGAAGTGACGAATATGAGCGGAAAAGCACTGATTGCATACTTCTCGGCCACCGGCACAACGGCCGGGGTCGCGAAGAGGATGGCGGAGGCCACTGGAGCGGACCTGTTCGAGATCCATCCGCAGACCCCGTACACGGAAGCCGACCTCGATTGGACGAACAAGAGGAGTCGCAGCACGGTCGAGATGAACGATGCGTCCAGCCGTCCGGCGGTCGCAGGGGAGCTGCCGGACCTCTCGGGTTATGACACCGTCCTCCTGGGATTCCCCGTCTGGTGGTACGTCGAACCCCGCATAATAGACACGTTCCTCGACGGGACCGACATCGACGGCAAGAGGATAGTCCCCTTCGCCACGTCAGGCGGGAGCGACATCGCCAAATGCGTAGACCACATGATGAAACTCCACCCCGAGGCGGTGTGGGAGAAGGGCAAGCTGCTCAACTCCGGCGACGCGGGCGCTTGGGCCAAGTCGGTCATCTGACCCGAACCAACAGCGGTGCCGTTTTCGCCGACCGGCACGGCACCGCCCCTTCATGTCTTCTCGGAACTCCCCCTCCGTAGGGAGAGGAACCATCCGGAATATCCGATCAGGATATGGGCCATCACCAGGACGGCGACAACCGTCTGGATCAGGAACAGCACGTGCAACGCATCCTGGACGGCGCCGTCGAACATCCCCGAAGCCGCATAGGTCGCCACGGCCGAGACGGTCATCGGGAACCCCATGGAAGCCTTTCCGGGAACGAACCCCATGCGGAACAGACGCGGCAGCCTCAGGAGCCCGATCACATAGAGGGCCAGGGCCAGCAGATAGAAAGCGATGCGCAGGGTCGTGTCGAGGTCTGGAGCGGAGCCGTTGAATCCGACCGTGCACAGGGCGAAAGGGGCGGCCATGATGCAGAACATGGGAGCCTCCTGGTCTGACAGATCCGGCAGACGTACGTAACGGTAGGACACGACGACCAGCACGGGCAGGGCGAACAGCGCTCCGACGATCGCTCCCACCAGACCCGCCATGGGCAGGCCGACGGCGGCCCCTGAGGCACCCATGGAGGCGATCCCGACAAGAGGGACGAAGAGACACGCATGGACCCTCTCCAGGGGCATCCGGGGGATGATTCTGAACAGGACGTTGAGGATGACCGCCACCTGCAGCGCGGATCCGATGACGAACACGACTGTGGAGACCGGGCCGAGAACGGAGATGTGCTGAGAAAGGAATATGACGGTCATCGGGAACGTTCCGAAGACGCAAGCGGTCACCTGCGAGTCCATGTCCCTGCGGAACGATCCGGGGATGACGGCACATCTCGCCATGTAGAGGCTGAGGAGGAAGACGCTCACCGCGCAGAATACCCAGGCGATCTCGGGGCTCCAGATGC
>CAZLMR010000079.1:0-5840 GCA_964560575.1 uncultured Methanomassiliicoccales archaeon
GTCCCGAAATTACCCCTCCGCTGACGAAAATCAACTTCATTCGAATCAACGGGAACCTCAGTACACAGAGATATGATATAAAGATGTTGAATTAGCTGTTCAAATGAACATTATTATGAGCAATATCAAGATGTTTGTATTGAAATATACACGAATTGCGGATGGGCCCACATCTTATTCCCAGCCGCATCCCAAAAAACGCATAGCCAGTGGCGGTAGGACAGCATACCCAGAGTCCTGAGACGAACATCCCGCCGAGGCCTTGTCGCAACCCGTCTCATGATGTGTCCTGCACTAAAATTAATTATAAAGGCAGTCTACGGAGGCCCGAGTGGTAGAATGGAAGGGCACAAGGACATCTCCGAAATGAGCTTCGAGGAATTCTTCTCCGAGAAGGACAGGGTGCCGGTTCAGCCGGCTGTGTCGGAATCCAGGCGTCAGCGCCCGGACCGGCTGAGAGGGGAGGTCCAGGTGGGTTTCGGCAATGCCAGCCCCAAGATCAACTACAAGGACGGCAGGTTCATGCTGTACGTGCCCAGGTACACCGCCGGGGAGAACTCCAGGTTCGAGGTCTCCGTTGACTGCGCGCAGGGCGTCGTCCCGCTCGGAAGGCTCGACTCGGTGCCACGTGCAGGCGGCAGGGCCACACGCGCCGTTACGATCGATATCACGGCATCCGGGATATCTCCACTGGAGCAGTTCACACTCGTGATCGACGGGGTGGACGCGTATCGCTACAAGCCCCGTGGCATACTCTACTTCAACAACATCGGGCTCCCGGTCGGCAAGCCGATGGGAGACACCTACGTGGTGTATCCGAAGGGCTCCAGCATCCGCACCGTGAAGGCGGAGGTCCTCGAGACGAGGGAGGTCGGCGACGCGGTAGTGCTCAGGGCCGAGGTGTCGGTGGCCGGAGGGGTCTGGCTGGACGACAGGAGGCAGGGAAGGTCCCAGGACGTGCACCCTGTCACCGACGAGCCGGCGGAGGAGCCGGTCGCCGAGCAGGCCCAGGAGACGAACCAGGAGCCGAAGGAGGAGAAGAAGCCCAGGGCCAGGAAGAAGAAGGCCAAAGGGGCGCTCAAAGTGCCGGCGGGTCTCCAGGATGCGGAGGCGGTCGTCGACGGGGAGCATCTCCAGATCCACAAGAGGTTCCCGCCGTTCACGGCATCCGTCGAGAACTGCGAGCTCTCCGAATGCATCGTGGAGCTCCTCGACCACGCCGGCGCAAGGGTCGCCGGCGGCGAGGCCCCCGTGTCCGGGAACATGACGTTCGATACGGACAAGGACGGGGTCCTCGAGATCTCGCTGTCGAAGGACGGCCAGGTGCTGGCGTCCGAGAGGTTCGTGCTCATACCGGACTTCGAGTGCAGCCGTCCAGGCAAGGGGGACATCCCGACGGAGCCGGGATTCACATACACAGCATTCGGGACATCCGCGGAAGCCGACGTATACGACGGTCCGACGGAGTTCCAGAGGGATGGTGCGACGATCAGGGTCGTCTGGAACATGCCTGCGGTCACATACGACATAGGCTCCGGTCCGGTCCGCTTCAGTCCCGCCGACGTGGATGTCGGGGACCTCGGCGACACGCTCGTGATAACCGTGACCGGTGCCAGGAAGAAGGCCCTGTTCTTCGGAGGGGAGAAGGGCAAGAAGAGGGAGATCACTCCCGATTGGACCGATGACACGTACCGCGTCCCGCTGAACTCCATCAAGGAGGAGATCTACTCGTCCACCGCCGCGGAGTTCACTATATTCATCACGGTCAACTCGTTCCCGATGAGGAGGTTCATGACCATCAGGAACCCGCCGAGGATGCATGCGTCATTCGTCGATGGGAACGTAGAGGTCACCGTGTCCCAGAACGGCGAA
Organism: uncultured Methanomassiliicoccales archaeon; assembly: GCA_964560575.1. Classification (GTDB taxonomy): domain Archaea; phylum Thermoplasmatota; class Thermoplasmata; order Methanomassiliicoccales; family Methanomethylophilaceae; genus Methanoprimaticola. Next base: position 1,873 of record CAZLMR010000079.1, read on the forward strand.
TACATCTGCCGTCTATTCCGGATGGACAAGACGGTGGAGGAGGTCGCGCTGCAGGGAGGGGAGAACTCGGTGCCGGTGGCCCCTGATGTGGTCGAGGCCGAGGTGGCGGAGGTACACGACGGCAGGGACAGGGCGACCATCCCCGTCCAGGTGAGGCCGCTTCCGTTCCTGTGGAGGGACGAGGCTGGCGATTACTGGCTGTACGTCAACAGGTCCAAGCGCATACCGCTGCCCGGGGACATGGTCTCGTCTGGCAAGCCGGACGCCGCAAGGATCAGGGCGTGGCACGATCAGATAACACGCATGAACCCCGAGCTCAGGGACGTCACCGCCCCGATGATGCAGAGGGCGTTCGACGATATGTCCTGGTGATAGCATGGATCGCAGATTCTCACGTTCGGCGGAGTCCACGATGGACTCCTTCATAATGAGCCTCGTGGACGTAGCCGCGAAGCCCGGGATGATAGCATTCGCGACGGGGTTGCCCGACAACTCCCTCTTCGACATCGAAGCCATGAGGAAGGCGATGGACGACGTCATGAGGGAGGAGCCGTTCGGTGCCCTCCAGTACGACACGGCCACCGGATACATCCCCCTGAGGAAGCGCATCGCGGAGAGATGCAGGAAGGAGCTCGGATTCGAGACGTCATGGGAGAACGTCCTGATGACCAGTGGGTCCCAGGTGTGCTTCGACCTGATGGGCAAGATGTTCCTGGAGCCCGGGGACGTCATGGCGGTGGAGAACCCCGGATACCTGGGCGCCATACAGTCATATTCCGCGTACTCCCCCGACTTCCGCGGCGTGGATGTCGGACCCGAGGGTGCGGACCTCGGTCAGCTGGAGGCCGCCGTCGACGATGGTGCGAGGCTATTCTACTCCATCCCCAACCATCAGAACCCCTCTGGTGCCAGCTACTCCGACGAGGTCAGGAGGGGCGTTGCAGACATAATCCGCGACTCCGGCTGCATACTGATCGAGGACGACGCCTACGGCGAGCTCGGATACAAGGGCAGGGTCGGCAGGACGATGAAGTCGATGGCGCCCGAGGACACCGTCCTGACCGGATCGTTCTCCAAGACGATATCCCCCGGGATGAGGGTGGGGTGGATGGTCGTTCCCGATTGGATGGTCCACAAGGCGGGGAGGTCCCTCGAGGCCTGCTGCCTGCAGTCGAACACGTTCTGCCAGAGGGTGATCGACCGCTTCCTCCAGGACAACGACTACGACAGATACCTGGACGGGCTCCGCGCCGGCTACGCCAGGAAGAAGGAGGTCTTCCTGGACGCCATGGAGGACAACCTCCCGGACACGGTGTCATGGAACGATCCCCAGGGCGGCATGTTCGTCTGGCTGAGGACCCCCGAGGGCACAGATTCCATGAGGCTGTACGAGAAGCTGCTCGAATACAAGCTGGTGGTCATGCCCGGGAAACCCTTCCATGTGAGAGGCGGGTCGAACACGATACGCCTCAACTTCGCCACCCCGACTGACGATCAGATCGCCGCGGGGATGAAGGTGCTCGGCAGGGCGTGCAGGGAGCTCTATAGTTAACGGAGCTTTACAGAGGTCTCCGCAGAAACTCTTAAAAAACCTTTTCCTTCGGAATCATTTTAAATATGATGTGAGGCTAGCCACCTTAGCATTAGAGGTCCGACCTAGGTCGGGCTATCGACGTTCCAATCGAAATCAAGAGAAATTCGAGGTGAAAAAGTGGGAAACGGTCTGTACACCGCAAGGAAAATGAAGACTGACCGCCAGAAGTTCCGCTGGCTGGACAGGGGTTACAAGAAGAGGGTCCTCAAGCTGAGGGAGAAGTCCGATCCGCTCGAGGGATCCGCCCAGGCCCGTGGAATCGTCCTGGAGAAGGTCGGAATCGAGGCTAAGCAGCCCAACTCCGCCATCAGGAAGTGCGTCAAGGTCCAGCTCATCAAGAACGGACGCCAGATCACCGCCTTCGCCGTCGGAGACGGAGCCATCAACTTCATCGACGAGCACGACGAGGTCATGGTCGAGGGTATCGGTGGAAGGATGGGAAGGTCCTACGGAGACATTCCCGGGGTCCGTTACAAAGTCATCAAAGTCAACAACGTCTCCCTCGACCAGATGGTCAGGGGCAGGACGGACAAACCCGTGAGATGATTCAAATGTCAGACGAGATCGTAGCACAGAAAGCGCTCATCTTCGGCAAGTACGACACCACCGAGGTCGTCGTCAACGACGGCGGACTCGCCAAGTACATCGACCTGACACCCACCAACGTCCCCCACTCCGGAGGCAAACACGCCAACAGGTGGTTCGGCAAGTCGAAGCTGAGCATCGTCGAGAGGCTCATCAACAACATCATGAGGACCGAGAAGTACACCGGAAAGAAGATGAAGGCGTACAAGACCGTGGCCCAGGCCTTCGACATCATCGCCGCCAAGACCCACAAGAACCCTATCCAGGTCCTGATCGAGGGTCTTGAGAACGCCGCTCCCCGTGAGGAGGTCACCAGGCTCCAGTTCGGAGGAATCTCCGTCCCCAAGGCCGTGGACATCTCCCCCCAGAGGAGGCTCGACATCGCCCTGAGGAACCTCAGCACCGGTGTCGTCGCGGCTTCCACCAAGAACAAGAAACCCGTATACGAGTGCCTGGCCGACGAGCTCATGCTCGCTGCCAAGGGTGACATCACGTCCTACTCCGTCGCCAAGAAGGAGGAGGCCGAGAGGGTCGCTCAGTCCGCCAGATGATCCAGCTGAACAAAGGTGAGTGAACATGGGCCGTAGAGAAGACAACGCGAAGAAAGCAGTCGAGCTGATGAAGGATCAGAAGCTCATCAGGAACCTCGGAACCGCAGCGCATATCGACCACGGAAAGACCACCTTCTCCGACAACCTGATCGCAGGTGCCGGAATGATGTCCTCCGAGACAGCCGGAGAGCAGCGTCTGCTCGACTACGACGAGCAGGAGGCCGCCAGGGGTATCACCATCAACGCCGCGTCCGCGGCGATGGTCGTTCCTTACAAGGACCCCACATCCGGAAAGCTCGACCACTATCTGGTCAACCTGATCGACACCCCCGGACACGTCGACTTCGGTGGAGACGTCACCAGGGCCATGAGGGCTCTGGACGGTGTGTACATCCTGTGCTGCGCCGTCGAGGGAATCATGCCCCAGACCGAGACCGTCATCAGGCAGGCACTCAAGGAGAGGGTCAGGCCCATGCTGTTCATCAACAAGGTCGACAGGGCCATCGTCGAGCAGCAGCTCACCCCTCAGATGATGATCGACAAGTTCTCCAAGATCATCACCGAGTTCAACAAGAAGATCGCCGACATCCTCCCCGCTCCCCTGAACAAGCAGTGGCAGGTCAGCCTCCAGGACGGTACCGTCGCTTTGGGATCCGCTTACAACAACTGGGCGGTCTCCATCCCCTACCTCCAGAGGCCCGAGCTCAAGAAGATGGGCATGAACCTCACCAAGGTCTTCGAGTACTGCGGACGCGAGGGAGGCCAGGCCGAACTTGCCAAGATCATCCCCCTCGCCGATGTGGCGCTGGAGATGGCCATCAACCACATCCCCTGCCCGCCCGACGCGCAGAAGGTCCGTATCCCCGTCATCTGGAAGGGAGACCTCAAGTCCAAGATCGGTCAGGAGATGCTCAACTGCGACCCCAACGGCGACGTCGCCATGATGGTCACCAAGATCATCATGGACAAGCAGGCCGGAGAGATCGCCATCGGAAGGCTGTTCTCCGGTACCGTCAAGAAGGGACAGACCCTCTACATCGCCGGACAGCCCAACCCCCAGAGGGTCCAGACCGTCGCTCTGATGGTCGGAGCCGACAGGACACCCATCGAGGAGTGTAAGGCCGGAAACATCGTCGCGCTGACAGGACTCAAGGACGCAATCGCCGGAAGCACCGTGTCCTCCATCAAGGACATGGAGCCCTTCGAGAAGATGTCCCACTCCCCCGAGCCCGTCATCA
>CAZLMR010000080.1:0-5631 GCA_964560575.1 uncultured Methanomassiliicoccales archaeon
GGGCCTCGATCTCCTTGACCTTCTCGTCGGACAGGGATCCCATCTTCACGGCGGGATCGACGTTCGCTTTCTTGGCGACGATCTGAGCGACCCTCTTACCGACGCCTTTGATGCTCTGGAGTCCGACGACGGTCTTCTTCTGACCGTCGATGTCGGTGTTGACGATACGGACGATGAAGTTGAAGTTCTCGTCCTCCGTCTGCTGCTGTTCTTTCTTCTTAGCCATTGCGCTAAACCTCCGTAAATGCCTCCCCGCGTGGGGGTACGCACAAGCTCCGGTCCCCATGGGGAGGAGCTCTCAGTATTCATCCCCCGGAACTTATGCCGAGAGCGGGTCCTGAGTTTACGTAACGCGAGCGATGGCCTTCTTATTTATAAAGGATTGGATGGGTCCGAATCCAGTGCAGAGCAGTCGTCACCGAGCTCGCGTCTCAGCCTCCTCAGCACCATGAACCCTGCCACGGTGACGATGGATGATGCTATGACCTCCCCCATGGTGATGCCGCACCAGACCATTGTAAGGGACATCGTGAAGGAGAGTGCGAAGCACAGGGGGATCCTCATGAAGTTGCGCAGAGTGGCCACGCACAGTGACCACAGACCGTGACCTATCGACTGGAACATGCTGGATGTCACCACGCCGATGAGATAGAAGGGCAGGAATAGGGCGCATATCCTGAGGAAATGCGTCATCTCATCCGCCAATGCCGCGGACGACTCCGAATACGTGAAGAGCGTCACCAGAAGCGGCGCCGCCACCTCCGTCAGGACGGCGACGGCGATCATCACAGCCACGCCGCGCTTCAGCGCGAACAGGTACACCTCGCGAATGCGCCTGTAGCTTCCCTGACCGTAGGCGGCGGCGCTGATCGGGACCAGTGCGGAACCGAAGGAGACGGCGATCATGGTCAGGATGTTCAGTATCCTCCATCCGGAGGAGTAGATCGCTATCCCGCTCACAGGATCGACTGATTCGAGGATGAGATTCATCAGCATGCTGGACAGGGACAGCAGGACCATCTCCAGCGAGGCGGGGATGCCGACCCTCAGGATGTCGCGGTCCAGATCCCTGTCGAACCGGAATCCGCGGAAACTGAACCTGACGTACATGTCCCCGGACGCGTAGTAGCGGACCGCCATGAGGGAGGCTATGACCATCGCCATGGCGCTGGCAACCGCGGCTCCGGTTATCCCCATGCCGAAACCGAAGATCAGGATGGGGTCCAGGACCATATGGGCGGCCACGCCCGCCACCTGGATGTACATGGACTTCTTCGCGGCCCCCTCCGACCTCAGCAGGGCGCTGAAGATGAAGCTGACCATGTAGATGGGCGAGCATATCATGATGGGGATCCCGTAGGCGAGCGTCTCCTCCAGATACGGGCCCGCTCCTGCGGCAACGAAGATCTGTTCTGCCACAAGGGCGAACACCGCAGTCATAGCAATTCCGACGATCAGACCGATGACCATGACCTGCGCCGCCACGCTACTCGCGCCGGCCCTGTCACCGACACCTATGCGTCTGGCTATTGCCTGCGAGGCTCCGACGCCGAGACCGTTGCCGATGCCCACAAGGATGAAGAAGAACGGGAAAACGACGCCGGTGGCGGCCAACGCCCCCGTACCCAGACTGGAGACCCAGATGGCATCGACCAGGTTATTGAGCGCCTGGACGAGCATGCCTATCGCGATGGGCACCACCATGACGATGAGGGATCTTTTCGGGTCTCCGAGTATGTTCCCCGTATTCGAGATCCCAGCCTCTTCGGTCATGTGACTGGATTAGGTTGTGGCTGCTAATAATCATGATGGCAACGTCACAAACCGTGACGACCATACGATCCCCCGGATACGACAGGGTTATCGAAGAGCCAGACTCTGGAAGGACCTCTGATCCCCTGGCACAGACGGCGGCTATGCGTATTCCGTCCGGTCTAGAGAAGGCGGCATGTACATCCCTGGGATGCAGCCGCATCGTTGGATAGTAGAAAGAATCTCCGTGGGACCGCCTCGGAAGGCCATCGGACCGGTGAGAGCACCCCGGGTTCGGGATCTGCCCTCATCCGTGAAAACAAATCGAAATACGCGCCTGGATTTGGAGACGGTCGCTCAACGGGTCGGTGCATTCGGCTTCCGCCTCCACGAAGCACCGCTCCGGTTTTCAGTCCCCGTGAAAAACGTCTTCGGGGCATGATGATTCCCGACATCAGAGCCCATGCCGGGAACAATGGTGTTTGGACGGACAGGGGGAGCAAGCCCCCGTCCGTCATGATCAGCTGTTCTCCTCCTCCAGGTCCTTGGAGAGGGCGGCCTGCTCGTCCACGAACCTCTTGGCCTCTCTGGCCTCGCGGTAGGTGGCATCGTACGTGTCCTGATCCTTGGCCTGGTGCACGACGATCTGGTTGTACGGAATCTCGATGCCGTTCTCGTCGAAGAGCAGCTTCAGCTCCCTGTTCATCGCCCTCCCCCACGGGGAAGTAGTCCTCCTCGCGGCAGTTGCTCATGAAGAGGAGGTCCACGCTTGACGCGCTGAGCGCGGTCACGCCCTTATAGAACGGCCCCTCCACAATCTCCGGGATGTTCCTCCTGATCCTGTCAGATTGTCGCGGATTATGAGCTCCACCCTTGCGAGGGACTCCTCATAGGAGATAGAGATCGTGGTGGACACCACGGAGAGGTTCTGTGTCTGGTTGATGACCGTCGTGATCTCGCTGTTGTTGACGATCTTCACGTTCCCTCCGGCATCCACGATCCTTGTGGACCTGATACCTATCTCCTCGATGGTCCCCCTCCATCCGTCCACGACGACGATGTCGCCCACATGGTACTCGTCCTCGAACACCGTGAGGAGACCGGCGACGATGTCGGCGATCAATCGCCAGGATTGGATCATGGAAATCACGACCACTTCCAGACGGATACGAAACCAGAAAGCATGGGAAGTGGTGCTGGGGAAGGGATTCGAACCCTTGAAACCCTACGGTAAGGGATCTTGAGTCCCTCGCCTTTGACCAGGCTCGGCTACCCCAGCTTGGAGGATGAGGAAAGGGGTTTGGTTGAAAACCTTTACGGGAGGGTCGTGACCTCTCCGCGGTTCCCATCGATGTAGAACGTGTACTCGTGCTGCGACACGATGCCGCCGTCGACCTCCACCAGCTGGGCGTAGCTTGACAGCACACCGTGCCTGATGAGAGTTCTGACGTGCTTCTCGGCGTCGGGGAAGTCGCAGCTCCTGGCACAGAAGGGGAACGTCTTGAACTCACCCTTCACGTACTCGAAGAACTCCTGGGTCTTGGGATCCGCGATGGGCCTCTCCCTCAGGATCCTGACGATGTTCCCGGGCTTCCCGTTCCTCACCTCGCCCCTGCCGTTGGTGGCGAAGGGCTCGATCGCGACGGTCATCCCTGCCTTGATCTGCGTCTCCTCGCCGCTGGCGAAGCTCGGCACGGACATCCCCGCGTGGAGATTGTACTGCTCGATCTGATGGCCGCAGAGATTCCTGATGGGCTGGAAGCCCTTGCCGGTGATGGTCATCTCCACAGCACGGCCGATCTCACCGAGAGGGACACCGTCGCCTATGAACTCAGCCACGGTGTTCCTGGCGGTCTTCGAGATCTCCACGAGGTCCCTGTATGTGTTGGTGCCGACCTCGACGGTTCCGGCGGTGTCGCCCACGTATCCGTCGAGCTCCGCGCCGCAGTCCACCTTGACGACGTCCCCGACCTGGAACACGGACTTGTCCGTGCAGCTGGGGGTGTAGTGCGCAGCGATCTCGTTGATGCTGATGTTGCAGGGGAATGCAAGACCGCATCCGTGCTCGCGGATGTATCCCTCCACCTCCTGAGCGACATCGTACAGCTTGACGCCCTCCTTGACCATGGAGAGGCCCAGCTCCCTTGCGGCTCCGGCGACCTTGCCTGCCGTGCGGAGCTTTGCCAACTGATCTTCGTTCAGCATTCTAAGACTTCCTTGATCTTGTCGACCGGGATCGCGCCCTGACGGACGATCTCGACCTCCTTGTCCATGAGCCAGACTATGGTCGAGGGCTGTCCGAGGGTGCAGGGCCCGGCGTCGATGTAGGTGTCGACGGCGTCCCCGTAGTCCGCGATGGCGGCATCCACGTCGACGGCGTCAGGACGTCCGTGGAGGTTGGCGGATGTGGCCACGATCGGGCCGGTGCGCCTGATGAGCTCCAGGGCGAACCTGTTGTCGGGAATACGGATACCGACCTTCTGGGATGACGAGGTGACGATGTCTGGCACATTGGGCTGCTTCTTGATGATGATCGTCAGGGGACCCGGGAGGAATGCCTTGATGAGCTTGTCGGCGTTCTCGTTGAGGACGGCGACGCTCTCGAGCATGGCCTTGTCGGAGACCGCCACGGAGAGCGGCATGTCGAAGGGCCTGTTCTTGGCAACGTACAGGTTCTTGATGGCCGACTCGTTGTAGATGTCGGCTCCGATCCCGTACACGGTCTCGGTCGGATATACAATAAGCCTGCCTGCCGCGACGTCCTCGGCCGCGGCGGCGACGGCCTCTTCGCAATGGGCGTCGAAGCCGTGGGAGTAATCGCACTTGATGATCTTCATTCACATACCTACCAGTGTCATGATCCTCGCCATCATAGCCGGATCATAGTTTTCACATGTTTGTCCATGTCCCGGATACAGTTCCCTTATGTCAATATTACTAAGGGATCTGATGGAGCGGCGAAGGGATGTCATCGATCCACCGACGAAATCGGTGCGTCCGACCCCTGTCTCGAACAGGGTGTCCCCTGAGAACAATGTGCCAGCAGACTCATCGTACAGACAGATCCCTCCTTCCGTGTGTCCGGGCGTCCAGATGACCCGGAACCTCCTGTCGCCCAGGTCGATCGTATCGCCATCGGTAAGCCCGATGACATCGACCGGAGCCATGCTCCCTCCGAATGCGGAGGCCAGCGTGTAGCGGTCATCCGCATCACGAATCCTGGACGCGTCCGGTTCCCCGGCATAGACCTCGCATCCGAACTCGGAGACCAGATCCGAGAGTCCACCCACATGATCGAAGTGGCAATGGGTGGCGACGATCATGTCAAGCCTGCGCTCGGCCAGTATGCTGCGGATGTCTTCGATCACCCGGTCGCTTCCGAGTCCGGTCCCCGCATCGACGAGCATCGTGCGTTCGGCCACCACCAGATAGATGTTGGAATCGAAAGGGATTCCCGAATCGATTACATGGATGGTCATTGAAGACGCTATCGGCTGGACTTATTTAAGGTTAGAGCCGATGCTACAGAAGAAATGTGGAAAAAAGGAAGAGGGTTTCTTCGGAGGATGAGATTTTGATTCATACGAAACCTGTTTAACTGCTAGATCACACTCCAGCGACGTTCAAAGAACTTTAGTAAGCCAGGACTGAATACCTCGGCGAACCTCGGTACTTACATCCGGCTTCTATCAAACTCGTCATTTACGAGCGTTCTATGGGTACCTCTTTTTTAAGGTGGCTTCGAGCTTAGATGCCTTCAGCTCTTATCCACTGCCGCGTGGCTACTCAGCATGCCTTGTCAGACAACTGATAAACTAGAGGCGACGAACCCCTGTTCCTCTCGTACTAAAGGGTCCTTCTCATCAGGTACCAACACCT
>CAZLMR010000081.1:0-5590 GCA_964560575.1 uncultured Methanomassiliicoccales archaeon
ACCAGGACCTCCGCGACCCGCTCTTCGAGTCCGCGGTAGCCATGGTCCATTCGAGGTTCAGCACGAACACGATGCCGGCATGGAAGCTGGCCCAGCCCTTCAGGATGCTCTGCCACAACGGCGAGATCAACACGATAAGGTCCAACAGGTCCTGGATGCAGGCACGCGAGAGCCTGGTCCACACGGACGCGATACCGGACACCGAGGAGATCTTCCCGATAATGCAGTCCGGCATGAGCGACAGCGCCACCCTGGACAACGTCTTCGAGTTCCTGGTGATGGCCGGGAAGGGGATGCCCAACGCCCTGTCCATCATGATCACGGAGTCCTGGAACGACAGGAACCCGATCCCGGACAGCCTCAAGGCCTACTACGAGTACCACTCCATCCTGATGGAGCCCTGGGACGGCCCCGCCGCCGTCCTCTTCTGCGACGGGAGGCTCGCCGGGGGGATGCTGGACAGGAACGGCCTGCGTCCTGCCAGGTACTGCGTGACCGACGACGGCATGATGATCCTCGCCTCCGAGGCGGGGGTCATACCGCTGGACTCCGTCAACGTCGTCGAGACCGGCCGTCTCAGACCCGGCAAGATGCTCATGGTCGACACGGCCCAGGGGCGCGTCATAAGGGACGCCGAGATCAAGGAGGCCCTGGCGACGGCGTACCCGTACCGCGACTGGCTGGAGCAGAACCGTCTCGACCTCGGCTCGCTCTCCTCCGGGAGGCAGGTGGGCCGCGGTGTGGAGGGATACGACAGGCTCCTGGCCGAGTTCGGGTACTCTGCGGAGGACCTCTCAAAGGTCATGGAGCCCATGGCGGCCACGGGGAAGGAGGCGGTGGGCTCCGCAGGATACGATGCACCCCTGGCCGTGCTCTCGGACAGGCCGCAGTCGCTCTTCAGCTATTTCCGCCAGCAGTTCGCGCAGGTCACCAACCCTCCCATAGACCCGATAAGGGAGGAGCTGGTCATGTCCATCACGGGATACATCGGGTCGGTCCAGCAGAACATCCTGGATCCCGCGCCCAAGCTCTGCAGGGTGGTCAAGTCCAGGCGCCCCGTCATCACCAACAGGGAGCTGGATCTGCTCAGGAACCTGAGGTACAGGGGCTTCGACGCAGTGACATTGGACACCACGTTCCCGGCGGACGGGTCCCCCGGCGTCCTGGAGAGGGAGATCTCCAGGCTGTGCTCCGAGGCGGACGCCGCGGTCGACGCGGGCGCCTCGTTCATCATCCTGTCCGACCGCGGAGTCTCCGAGGACAGGGTGCCCATGCCATCGCTCCTGGCGCTGTCCGCAGTCCATCAGCATCTGGTGGCCGTCAGGAGGCGCCTCCAGACCGCGCTCGTAGTAGAGTCGGGGGAGCCCAGGGAGGTCATGCACTTCGCCCTGCTGATCGGTTACGGCGCCAACGCCGTGAATCCGTACCTGGCGTTCGCTGCCGTGCAGGACATGGTCGACAAGGGACGTATCAAGATGGATGCGGACACCGCCGAGGCGAACTATCTCAAGGCCGTCGACAAGGGGCTCCTCAAGATCATGTCCAAGATGGGCATAGCCACGATCAGGTCCTATCGCGGGTCCAGGCTGTTCGACGCGATCGGCATCGACTCCGAAGTGGCCGAGCGCTACTTCGGTAACACGTCGTCCGCTGTCGGCGGGATAGGTCTGGACGAGATAGCATCCGAGTATCTGGCGGTGCATGAGGCCGCCGGTTCCGGTCAGGTCGTGGACAAGGGGGAGTACTCGTACAGGAAGGATGGTGAGCGCCACAGCTGGGCCCCCGACGCCGTCAAGGCCCTCAGGTCCGCTGCGGTCAATGCGAGTCGTTCCGACTACGACCGCTTCGCCGACATGGAGGACGGGGGCAGGTTCTTCCTGCGCCATCTCCTGGATGTGAGGAAGGGCGACCCGGTCCCGATCGACGAGGTCGAGCCCGTGGAGTCGATCATGAGGAGGTTCGAGGTCGGGGCGATCTCGTTCGGTGCGATCAGCAAGGAGGCGCACGAGACCCTGGCCGAGGCAATGAACTCCATCGGCTCCCGGAGCAACACCGGGGAGGGCGGGGAGGATCCCGCCAGGTTCGTTCCCGGTCCGGACGGCAGGAACCTCAGGTCCGCCATCAAGCAGGTAGCATCCGGAAGGTTCGGCGTCACAGCCGAGTACCTGGTCAATGCGGACGAGCTGCAGATCAAGGTCGCCCAGGGCGCCAAGCCCGGGGAGGGCGGCCAGCTGATGGGATTCAAGGTTGACAGGGTCATCGCGGCGACGAGGCACACGATCCCGGGGATCACCCTGATCTCGCCCCCGCCGCATCACGACATCTACTCGATCGAGGATCTGAAGCAGCTCATATTCGACCTCAAGTGCATCAACCCGAAGGCCAGGATAAGCGTGAAGCTGGTCTCGGAGTCGGGGGTCGGCACCGTGGCCGCGGGTGTGGCCAAGGCCGGAGCCGACACCATACTCATCTCGGGAGGGGACGGAGGCACCGGTGCCAGCCCGCTCTCCTCGATAAGGTACGCCGGATCCCCGTGGGAGACCGGCCTCGCGGAGGTCCAGCAGACCCTGAAGCTCAACGACCTGCGCTGCCGTGTGCGCCTGCAGGTCGACGGTCAGCTTAAGACGGCCAGGGACGTCGTCGTGGCAGCTCTCCTCGGTGCAGAGGACTTCGGCTTCGCCACGGCCCCCATGGTTGCCATGGGCTGCATCATGTGCAGGAAGTGCCAGACGAACACGTGCCCAGTGGGCATAGCTACCCAGGACCCGGAGCGCAGGGCGAGGTTCGATTCCAAGCCCGAGCACATCGTCAGCTACTGGAGGTTCATGGCCGAGGACGTCCGCAGGATCCTCTCGGAGATGGGCTTCAGGAGCCTGGACGAGATCATCGGACGCTCAGACCTCCTGGTCCCGAGGGCCGAGGGAGGGAAGGCGGCGTCTCTGGACCTGTCCAGGATGCTGGCGCACGTCGCCGGGGAAGACTCCTGCACAAGGGGGCAGGAGGACATCCTGGCGAGGGTGTTCGACCGCAGGATCATCGAGGACTGCGGAGACGCCCTATCCTCCGGCAGGAGGGTCACGCTCAAGTACAGGCTCACCAACGTCGACCGCTCCGTCGGAACGATGCTCTCGGGAGAGGCCGTCCGCAGGGGAGCCAGGCTGGATGACGACACCATCGACGTCACGTTCGTGGGAACCGCCGGGCAGAGCTTCGGGGCGTTCCTGACCAAGGGGATAACGTTCAGGATGAACGGGCTCGCAAACGACTACGTCGGGAAGGGCCTCTCCGGAGGAAGGATCGTCGTCACCCCCGGTGGCGCGGTCCCCGAGGGCAACGTCATTGCGGGCAACACCCTGCTGTACGGCGCCACATCCGGCGAGCTGTACGTGGCTGGATCCGTCGGCGAGAGGTTCTGCGTTCGCAACAGCGGCGCCATCGCCGTCGCGGAGGGCGCTGGGGACCACTGCTGCGAGTACATGACCGGCGGCAGGGTCGCGATCCTCGGCCGCTGCGGCAGGAACTTCGCCGCAGGGATGTCCGCGGGAATAGCCTACGTCCTGGACGAGGACGGCGATTTCGACAGGCACTGCAACATGGACATGGTGGAGCTGTCCCTCGTCGAGGCCGAGGCGGATGTGACAGAGCTCAGGTCGATGATCGAGCGCCACCTCGCCGAGACGGGCAGTCCGAGGGCGAAGGAGATCCTGGATGACTGGGACCGCTACCTTCCGATGTTCCTCAAGGTCATGCCCGTGGGCTACAAACTGCTCCTCGAGCAGGAATCGGAGTGAGTCCGGGGGCATCGCCCCCGTCCTCCGACATTTGTCGCAGAAGATCCGCCGTGTCGGCGGTAACGTGTTTCCGGCCCCCGGTCGGGGCCGTGTGAATCAGGCGCCCTTGTAGACTATCAGCGATTCCACGTCGATGCCCTTGAGCTTCTCCCTTCCGTTCAGTCCGGCGAGCTCCATGACGAAGAGGGCCTTCACGACCACGCCCTGCTCCTTCTCCACGAGCTTGACGACAGCCTCCGTGGTTCCTCCGGTGGCGATGAGGTCGTCGATCAGGACGACCCTCTGTCCGGGCTTGATCGCATCCGTGTGCATCTCGATCTCGGCCTGTCCGTACTCGAGGTCGTAGGCCTCGGAGACGGTCTCCCTCGGAAGCTTGCCCTTCTTGCGGACGAGGATGAACCCCTTCCCGAGCGCATAGGCCACAGGGGCGCCGAAGATGAATCCTCTGGACTCGGTTCCGACCACGAGATCGAAGTCCACACCCTTCAGGAGGTCCACGAGACTGTCGATGGCCATCTTGAACCCCTCGGGGCTGCTGAGGATGGTTGTGATGTCTCTGAACAGGATGCCCTTCTTGGGGAAATCCGGAATCTCGGTCACGTAGTCTTTCAGTGAACTCATGAGCGGAGGTAGAAACGCACCACTTAAAAATATACGCGCACGCGCGTGAACCACCGAAGAAAGGACAGGTCCCGATGCCCTGTCCTGAGTGAACGATCCCTTCGAGGAGGGTAAGGGCGGCGTCGCCTGTTTGTTGCGGTCATCAGTCGAGTCTTGCGACCGATCGAATCAGAGAGCCGTCGGGAGATAAGTGTCCAACGACCAGTCTTTCTTCGAGACGCCGTGATTCTCGTCGGTCTCGCCGCAGATCCATGTTACTTGCCGTTTACTGATAGCCTTCTTACCTCCTTGAGAAGAAGTACGCGTTCCAAGTATTTAAAGGAAATCATTTGATGATTCGATTATCGACATAATTCCTACGAAATCCATCGAATTTGTATGAATCTTGTGTAGATTGACAGTTATTCTACGAATTACGTAGTATATTCTGATTATACTGACATCATCGAATAATATTCTTAATCAAAATTTATATCAAAATTTGGTACAAAAAATTATGTATCAATATTTGATATAAGATTAAGAAGAGCGGTTGTCTCAGGTGGAGATCATGGTCGGATTCGCAGGGAGGGTCAGGGAGCTAAAGGAGTTGGAGGAGCTCTACTCCAAGGAGGGTCGCAAGACATGTGCGATATACGGTCGCAGGCGCATAGGCAAGACATCGCTCATCACCGAATTCTGCAGAGGGAAACGCTCGCTGATGTTTATGATGGCACCTGGTTCGGAGAGGCAGAACCTGGATGCCGCAACGTTGTCCATGGAGGATTTCCTCGGTGAACATCGTAACTACGATAACTTCCCCGAACTGCTGAGGGAGCTGACGGATATCTGCGCAGAGGAGAAGACGGTCGTCGTAATGGATGAGCTCCCATTCCTCTTGGAGTCATCTCCGCATGTGGCGGGGTACATCCAGCATTTCATAGACATCTCCCTTGATGGGACGGATTCGATGCTGATAGTCTGCGGGTCATCGATCTCCTCCATGGAGGCGGCGATCATGGACAGTTCCAAGCCTCTGTACATGAGATTCAGGATGAAGCTCAGGGTCAGACAGATGGATCTCTATGAAAGTAGGCAGTTCCATCCGGAACTATCCGACATGGATTGGGTCAAGCTGTACCTGACCGTGGAGGGGCGAAAAAGCCCATCAAAACAGGAGAGAGCGTAGAGCAGTTTTT
>CAZLMR010000082.1:0-4276 GCA_964560575.1 uncultured Methanomassiliicoccales archaeon
TCATCAAGGTCAACAGCGTGACCGTAATCATCGGCGACCTCACCAACCTGGGTGAGGAACAGATGGCGTTCGCCTACGAGATAGTCACCCAGGACACGATCCTGGAGGGGTCGCAGTTCATCGTCGAGCACGAACCGATCGAGCTCGAGTGCTGGGACTGCGGATACAAGGGGCCCGCCAAGGTTCTGACCGACCCGGATTTCGACACCCATTCCATACCGATCCTCTCCTGCCCCGAGTGCGGAGGCAAGGTCACGGTGGTGAAGGGGCAGTCCTGCACCGTCAAATGCATGGATATAGAGGAGGCGGACTGATGTTCAAGTACAGGGACGAACAGACGGCGAAGAAGATTCTCGAACGCATCGGCGAGATGGACATGGATGTGAGGTTGATGCACATCTGCGGCACCCATCAGGACACGATAGTGCGCTTCGGTCTGGAGGAGATGCTGGCGGATGTCGGCGTGCACATCGCCCAGGGTCCCGGATGTCCTGTGTGCGTCACCACGAGCAGGGAGGTCGCCGACGCGATCACCCTCGCCAGGAACGGGGTCACGGTCACGGCGTTCGGCGATCTGATGAGGGTCCCGACTACCGCCGGATCCCTGTTCGACGCCAAGGCCGACGGTGCGGACGTCAGGATCGTGTACTCCATCGATGACGCCGTCCAGATGGCAAGGGACCAGCCCGACAAGCCTCTGGTGTTCGTCGGGGTCGGTTTCGAGACCACGGCCCCGTCCACCGCCGTCCCCCTCCACAAGGACGACTGCCCCGAGAACTTCAGCGTCTACAGTTGCCACAGGATATGCCCGCCCATCATCCAGGCGCTGTTCGATCTGGGGGAGAACAGGATCGACGGATTCATCATGCCCGGACATGTGGCTGTCATCACCGGGACGAAGATGTTCGAGCCGGTGTCCGAGGCGCACAAGGTCCCGCAGGTCATCGCAGGGTTCGAGCCCCTGGACATCCTGATGTCATGCTACATGCTGTGCAAGCAGCTCAAGGAGGGCAGGCACGAGGTCGAGAACGAGTACACGAGGCTCGTGAGGCCGGAGGGCAACCCGACGGCCCTCAAGCTGATGTGGGACACCTTCGAGCCCGTCGACCGCTCCTGGAGGGGATTCCCGGTCATCCCGAAGAGTGCCCTCGCGCTCAAGCCGGAGTTCCAGGACCACGATGCCACGAAGGTGCACGAGGACATCCTGAAGCTGACGCCGGAGGTAGACGCGGAGGCGAAGGGATGCAGGTGCGGGGACGTCCTCAGGGGACTCATCAGCTCCGACCAGTGCCCCATGTTCGGGAAGGTGTGCAAGCCGATGAGCCCCATGGGACCGTGTATGGTCTCTGCGGAGGGCAACTGCAGCATAGCCTTCAGGCTCGGACCCAAGAGGTACTGACATGACCAAGATCTACGCGGAGGCAAAGCTCCAGAAGAGGGTCCTCATCGTCACCAACGACTCCACCGTGTTCCTGGTGAAGAACCGCATCGCCACGGCCTTCGAGATGTTCGGAGGCAGGATGACCGAGGTCAAGAAGCTGGTCGAGCGCCTGGACACCGCCGAGAACGGCAGGGGAGGCAAGCTCTGTGACGTCTCGTTCGGCGTTATCACGACGAAGTACGGCTTCGTGCCCGGCAACTACCAGATTATGGAGTACCCCCATGTGATGTCCAACAGGGAGGAGTACATCCAGGCGGATCTGGACAAGAACTTCGTCTCGCAGACCTCGTTCATCACGAGGCCGTTCGACAAGGTGATCTTCTGCATCCCGAAGGAGATGTTCAGGATGTTCCTGGAGGCCGACGAGATCGAGAGGGACAAGGTCATCGCCGTGACGAGCCCCGAGTTCAAGGAGGAGTGCGAGAGGCGCGGATGGACCTTCCTGGAGAGGAAGGGTGCCAGGGTCGGCGACGCCAACGCGGACGAGATCGAGAGGATCGTCAGGGAGCTGTGCGCCTGAGGGCCCTCAGCTCCTCCTTCCTCTCCGCGCTCACGCGCCTGGACTCCCTTATCTTCTGAATCGCCTTGTTGTGGGTCCAGGCCTCTATCCTCCCGGAACGGAGCAGCCCCTCCGTCATCTCCGGATAGGGTATGTACACCATGGACACGGCCCAGGCCGCGCCCATCCTGTAGTAGTAGCCGGGATGGTCGTGGGTCGCTATGTCCTCCAGGAGCATCCTGCAGTGCTCCTCGTCCTTGAAGAGGGACATTCTCGCGATGACGGACACCCTCATCCTGTACTCGTCCCCGGAGTCGATCAGGTCCGAGAAGTAGTCCCATGCGATGTCCGAATCGCCCTTCCCGATCTTCCAGGAGTTGCAGAAAATGTCGCATGTGGCCCAGTTGTCCACATAACGTAGGAAATCCTCGGTCAGCGAGATTCTCTCCACAGTGGAGACGGGGGCCGTCGCGATCACGACGCCTCTGAGCATCTCCTCCTCGAAGCTCTCGGGCTCCGACCCGAGGATCTGCGACCAGTCGTCTTTGACGACCTCCTTGGCGATGTCCCTGATTGCCGGGACCCTCACCCCGATTATGTCGTTCTTTCCGGGTGTCAGCTTGGAGCTGAATGCCGCGAGCTCTGGGTCGGATGCCTCCGCGAGCATACGGCGGTAGTCGACCGTCAAGAGTTATCCCTCTCGAAGTCGAGGAGGCGCTTCTTCATCGCGGTCCCGCCGGCGTAATGTCCTATGCCCCCGCTTGACGGCACCACCCTGTGGCAGGGGATGACGATGGGCAGGGGGTTCTCCGCGCAAGCGGTGCCCACGGCGCGGTACGCCCTCGGGGAGCCGATCTCATCGGCGATCTCCGCGTACGTCCTGACCTCCCCGTAGGGGATGTCCGTAAGGGCCTCCAGGACGGCTCTCCTGAACTCCGTCACGTCGTAGCTGATCTGGAGGTCGAACCTCCTCCTCTTCCCGGAGAAGTACTCGTTCAGCTGGTCCGCGGCCTCGAGGAGCGCATCGGTCTCCCCGTCCTCCATGCATGGGAGGTTGCTGTTGGGGAGGTAGATCCCGGTGATCCTTCCTTCGCCGTCCTCGGTGATGCTGACGGTGCCGATCAGGGTGATGCACGAGAGAATGCACGGTCCAGGCATGAGGGTCCGCATGATGTTTCGGATGTATAGCGATTTTCGTGGAGCCTTGTGATCGGATTATACATCCAACAGTCGTCACAATATTTTCCATCGTCATCCGTGCCGTTTCAGATGATCATCTGCGCCAGCCGTCGCACCGACATCCCGGCGTTCCATTCGGAATGGTTCATGAACCGTCTCAGGGCCGGCTATGCGCTGGTCCGCAATCCGGTGTCGAGGACGACGGTTCACAGGGTGGACCTGAGCCGCGCCAACGTGGACTGCATCGTGTTCATGACCAAGGATCCGAGGCCGATGGTCCCGCACATGAGGGAGATCGCGGGGATGGGCCACATGACCCTGTTCCAGGTGACGCTCACGCCGTACGGCAGGGACATCGAACCCGGGGTCCCGTTCAAGGCGGACATCAGCGACGCCTGCGAGGAGATCGCATCCCGTATAGGGAGGGACAGGATGCTGTGGAGGTACGATCCCGTGATCCTGAACAGGGGGATATCTCTGGAGTACCATCGCAGGAAGTTCGAGATGATGTGCAGGGAGGCGTCCAGATGGACGGACCGGTGCGTCTTCAGCTTCGTGGACATGTACGGGAAGCTGATCGGTCTGGAGGAGACCGGGACCATACGTCGCCTGTCGGCCGGGGAGATGGATGCTTTCGTGGACATGGCATCGCGCATCGCCGCGGACCACGGCATGTCGCTGAGCTGCTGCTGCGGGCACAGGGACCTGACCAGGTTCGGCATCGAGCGCAGGGCGTGCCTCGACAGGGCGACCATGAGGGCGCTGGACATACCATATGAGACGCAGTCCACGCCGCTGAGGGAGGGATGCACATGCGTGCGCAGCGTGGACATAGGCGAGTACGACACATGCGGTCACGGATGCGTCTACTGCTATGCGTCCCGCCGCGAGGGCGATCCATCGAGGAGGCGTCTGTATTCGGATGACACGGAGCTCCTGTGGGGCGCGGTCATGCCCAGGGACAGGATAGTCGACATCAGGGGCAGAGGATCTTCCCGCGTCGACGATTATATACAATGACGGGATGCACCACGCATGGACATCCTGAGTCTGGTTCTCATCGCGGTGGGCCTAGCCATGGACGCGTTCGCCGTGGCCATATGCAAGGGTCTGGCGATGAAGAAGCCTGGCGTGAGGTCCATCCTGATAATCGGACT
>CAZLMR010000082.1:4286-5538 GCA_964560575.1 uncultured Methanomassiliicoccales archaeon
CCGTCATCGGATACTACCTGGGCAGTGCGTTCTACGATTACACCGCCGACTTCGACCATTGGATCGCGTTCATACTGCTCGCGCTCATCGGTGCGAACATGATCCGCGAGGCCCTTTCGGGGGACGAGGAGGACGTCGACGACGACATCGGTGTCAGGACGATGCTCATACTGGCCGTGGCCACGAGCATCGATGCGCTGGCCGTCGGCATCTCCCTGGCTATGACCGGGGACGACATCCTCACATCCGCCGTCCTCATCGGAGTGATAACGTTCCTCATCTCCGCGGCAGGGGTTAAGATCGGAAGCCTCTTCGGGGACAGGTTCGGAAAGAAGGCGGAGCTGGCGGGAGGGATCATCCTGATAGTGATCGGCCTGAGGATCCTCCTGGAGCATCTGGGCGTGTTCTGATCCCGTTCTCCCCATCGTCGGCCGGCGCATGGCGTCGCCTGGACGGTGGCTTCGTAGAATCCCGGTCGGGGCTCACTCGGAATCGGTGCTCTCCGCCTCTTCGGTCTCCGGTACGTCCAGGAGCAGGAGGTGCCTGACATAGCACTCCACGGCGACCTCCGGATCGACGGGCTCGGCATCGCTCTTCCTCGAGAGGAGCTTGCTGAGGACACCGCTCTGGTGGGGCATGATGGCGTCGAGGCTCTCCTCGTTCGTCCTGAGCTTGTCGTCGTCCCACTTCTCCATGACGTCGCGCATCTGCTCGACGGTCATGTCGCCGGTGTACTTCCTCAGGCACTTGGCGAGGAGGTCGTAGATGTGGGCATCCTCGAGGTCGTCGTCCTCGTAGGTCTCCGGGTCGTAGCCTATGCTCGCCAGGTACTCCTCTATGACGCGCGTGAGGCACCACAGGTTGCGGTGGTACGCGACGATCCTGCGGAAGAGCTTGGGCACGACCTCCGTGAAGACCTCGTCGCTGTTCTTGTCGTTCCTGCCGAGGATCTTCTTGTACTCGAGGTAGACGTTGTAGTAGAAGAACGCCTTGCATGACTCCCCCGTGCTGGCGTGTATCTCGTCGCAGATTGCGTCGATGTACTTCAACGGCTGGAAGTCGATGAACTCCTCCTCCTTGGAGTAGATCATCTCCGAGATGCAACGGGACATGAGGCACACGTAGGCGTCGATGTTGGTGTACACCGTCAGAAGCTCCATGCCCCTCTTCCAATCCATGGCGGCCTTGCCGTCCTCGCCGAGTCTGGCGTAGACGGCGCCCCTCAGGAAGTAGGCGTCGAAGTCCTTGTCCT
>CAZLMR010000083.1:0-5536 GCA_964560575.1 uncultured Methanomassiliicoccales archaeon
GGCGGTGGGTGCCGGTCACGTCCATCAGACGGTCGTCGCGGGCGTAGAGGGCGTAGGATGCGGAGTCGAAGAGGTCGCATCCCATGAGCGTCGCGAGGGCGAGCAGCATGGGGTGTCCGCATCCGAACAGGTGGACCGGGCGGCTGGGGTTCAGGCCCTTCTTGGAGGACATGACGACGTCGACGAGCTCCGCGTAGCGGTACTGCTCCATGAGGGGGACGACCCCGCCGATCGGGTGGACGTCCACGTCCATGTCGGCCATGGCCCTGGCGCTGTACTCCCTGAGGTCAGTGTAGATCGAACCCTGGACGACTCCGTTGATCATCATGTCGCCCTTCATGTCGCAGGCCTGCTTCGTGCGTTCGAGGGTGGTCTCCAGGGACCTCTTGGTCTTCTCATGGGACCAGTCGGGCTCTGTGAATATGTCGAGGACGGTCCCTATGTCGGTCCCGATGGACTTCTGGAACTCGACGATCTCCTCGTTGGTGACCTCGACCTCCCCGTACATGTGGCTCTGGAAGGTCCCGGAGTCGGTCATGATCACGCCGGGGAAGTCCAAGAGCTCGTGCAGCCCCTTGGTCTGGGCCTCCTCCTTGAGCGCAGGGGTGTTGCGGATGATGTATGAGTTGGTGATGAGGGCGCGGAACCCGAACGTGTCGTAGAGCTCCCTCGGTGGGACGGTGCGAATCTTGGGGTTGACCACCGGGAGCAGAGCCGGGGTCTCGATCGTCTTTCCGGATTTCGTGGTGAATTTGCCTATCCTGGCGAGTCCGTCCCTTCTGACTATCTCGAACATCGTGGATGGGATTGGAAGGTGTTATATAAAAAGAGGGGCGAGGCGCCCCGAAGCCGTCATTCGATGACGTTTATCTTGTTCTTGTTGCAGTCCGCGAAGACCTTGGCGATAGCGTTCTTCATGATGGTGTCGGGGACATCCTCCACATGCTCCCTCTTCCAGTCCAGGGTCGGCCTGCCGAACTTCACCATGCCCGGCTTCCCGAAGTCGCAGGACTCCTCGGCATCGAGCATCTTGATCTCCAGGCCCTCGATGATCTCGGGGATGGTCCTTCCGTTGATGTAGACCTCGCTCTTGCCCTCGTCGATGACCTTCTCGTCGAACTTGCAAGAGATGTCGGCCATCTGCATCTCGAATATCAGGTCCTTGATGTAGGCGGCCATGGCGGCGTTGGTCCTCCTGCGGATGGTCGGGTCTTCGGGATCCTTGGAGGTGTGCGTGTATTCGATGTTGATCATAGCCATGAGGGAGGGGAATGTAACGACGTTAATAACCTTGGTGCCGACATGTGCGGAGGTTTCGAGCGTGTTAATGTCCCTCTTATATCGGATGAGCCGGATTCCAGGCCATGCGCTCCAGGGATGCCGTGACGGTCGCCATCGTAATCCTCGCCGTGGTGGCAGTCGCCGTCGTCGCACTGCACGACGACGGTCCGGAATGGCGGATATCCTATGACACCGGAGGAGGTGTGCTTCCGGACTGGGCCCCCTCGGGCTACGACACCGGGGATGTGATGGAGCTTCCGGAGCCGGAGTTGGACGGCTTCGTATTCATGGGATGGTATCTCGACGAGGGGTTCACGGAGCCGATAGAGTCCATAGGTGCGGAGACCACCGGCGACCTGGTCCTGCACGCCCGGTGGATACCGTACGAGGAGCATTCAGTCGTGTACGTCCTAGACGGGGGCGTCCTGGAGGACGGTCAGGACACGTTCGTCGGAGGGGTGGGGATGTCGCTCCCCTATCCCCAGAGGGACGGCTACCGCTTCGCGGGATGGTTCGAGGATCCGGGGTTCGAGGTGCCCATCGTCGTCATCGGCAGGGAGGTCCTCGACGACATCACCGTGTACGCCTGCTGGGACGATGCGGATCTTACCGGCACCGGATACGTGTGGGATGTGGAGGGCGTGTACTACAACGGCGACATCCGCCACACGATGACTGGCACCGTGACGACCGAGTACATCGCCGAACGTGGCGGGGACTTCTACTATCAGACGCAGAACGACATCCTGTACCAATGGCCCGACGGATCCACGACCGACGGGAGTCTGACGGGGTCGTGGACCGACAGCTCGGGATCCGGAGGGATGACCTACGTAGGCATCGGCGAGGCCGGAGGCGTCATGTGCACCATCTGGGAGACGGAGGACGGGGAGCTGGTGTGGCTCCACCACCTGTTCGTCCAGATGAGGATATCGCTGAAGGAGGGCACGACGGACATAACGTACACCCTGTCGGACGAGTACTCCTTCACCCCGGACGACAGGTTCATTCCGCAGGTCTCGGCCGAGTATCCGTTGAAGGTGAGCGGCGTGAGCGTCGCCAGGATAGGGGACTCCCTGACGTTCACCGCCAGTGGCGAGGGTTTCACCGGATGGTACTCCGGGGGAAGGCTCCTCACCGAGGAGAGGACACTGATCGTCGGCAGGGCCGACCCGATGGGAAGTTACGAGGCCCGCGCCGGGGACGGATACCAGGTGGTCGAGCAGGGTACGTCGTCTCTGGAGGGATTTGGTTTCGGCCAGGGTACAGAGATCCTGGATTCGGACGGGGCCCCTGTGACATCCGATGTCGCGGACCTCGGAATCGGGTACTACACCGCGGTACTCATGGTCGGCAACGTCAGGACCTACATGGAGTTCCTCGTGGACGCGCACCGGGACCTGGGCATGACATGGACCTTCGACGGCAGGACCTACTCGGTCACGTACGGGATCGACTACAGCGACGTCTACATGTACACGTACACCGACCCCTACGGAAACATCAGGATATCCCTCTCGGATCCGGACTACATCGCCAACTACCATACGGTGGACGATCCGGTGCTGAGGGACATCGCATCGCAGCTCATGGCCCTCGGGTCCTGCATGGGGCGTGCGGATCTCGCGAGGTTCGTGCTGTCGTTCGCACAGTCGGTGCCGTATGTCGATGACACGGCATCCGCGGGCACGGGTGAGTACTGGAAGTATCCCTTGGAGACGCTGTGGGACGGGGGAGGGGACTGCGAGGACAAGACCATCCTGTGCGACACCCTGCTGATGATCTGCGGCTACGATGTGGCCTTCATCCTGTTCACCGATCATGCGATGAGCGCGGTGGCCGTGGATGCCGACGGTAACAGCGTGGTCTCCGACGAAGGGGTGAGATACTACCTCTGCGAGACCACCAACGACTGGGACATCGGTGTGACCTCCGTCGGGCACCGCGTTTCGGACATCTACTACTGGTGTCCGGTCACCGTGGATGGGCATTTATAAATGGTCGTTTCTTCGGAGCGACATGGAAACCCGTTTCTCCGATTATCTCGAGAGGGTGCGCTCCGCCAGGCCTCTGGTGCACCACATCACCAACTACGTCACGGTGAACGACTGTGCGAACATATGCATCTGTGCCGGCGGTTCGCCGGTCATGACGGACGGTGAGGACGTCGCCGATATGGTCGCGATTGCATCCGCATCGGTTCTGAACATCGGTACCCTGAACGGGAGGACCGTCCATTCCATGGAGGTCGCGGCGTCGGTCGCCTCCAACAGGATCCCGTTCCTCCTCGATCCGGTCGGCGCAGGGGCGACCCAGTACCGCACGGACACATCCGAGATGCTGATGCGCTTCCACCCCACCGTGATAAAGGGGAACGCGGGTGAGATCGGCGTGCTCTCCGGCATTGGAGGGGATGTGAAGGGCGTAGACTCCCATGGTTCGGAGGATGCTGAGGAGGCCGTCAGGTCGCTCTCCAGGTCCACTGGGTCCATAGTCGTGGCCACCGGGGCCGTCGACTACATCGCAGACGGTGACACGGTCCTCAGGCTGGAGAACGGGACGCCGATGCTCGAGAACGTCTCAGGCACCGGGTGCATGCTGTCATCGGTCGTCGGATGCTACATCGGCGCGTGCGGAAGGGACCTCATGGCGGTCGCTTCAGCGGTCACGGCCTTCAACGTTTCGGCCGAGATTGCGGCGGAAGGCTGCGGCGGACCCGGGACGTTCAAGCCAAGGCTGATGGACGCCATGTTCGCTCTCGACGGTGAGACCTTGGATTCCAGGGCCAGGTGGGAGAGGCTGTGACCATCGACGAGATCCTAGAGTACAACAGGGGCTTCGTAGAGGGGAAGGGGTACGAGAGGTACATCACCACGAAGTATCCGGACAAGAAGCTGGCGATCGTCACATGCATGGATACCAGGCTCACCGAGCTCCTCATGGCCGCCATGGGACTGAGGAACGGGGACGCCAAGATCATCAAGAACGCAGGCGGCACCGTTCTCGAACCCTTCTCCACCGAGGTCAGGAGCCTACTGGTGGGCATATACGAGCTCGGCGTGGAGGACATCATGGTCGTCGGGCACACGGACTGCGGTGCTCAGCACATAAACGGCCCGGACATGGTGGAGGCGATGAGGTCTCGCGGCATCTCGCAGGAGGCCATCGACACCTGCAGGTATTTCGATGTCGACTTCGACGCCTGGCTCTGCGGATTCGATTCGGTGGAGGAGTCCGTAAGGTCCTCCGTTGACCTCCTCAGGAAGCATCCGTTGTTCCCTAAGGATGTGCGCATCCGCGGGTTCGTGATAGATTCGGTCACAGGGGCGCTCAGAGAGGTCTGATCAGAGCATCTTGAGGCTGCCGGTGACCTTGTCGATCTCGCTTTCGGGGGCGGGACCGATGCCGACGCACGTCTGGCTGCCGGGTTCGATCTGGGTCCTTCCAGCGTCGGTGATCATGCATGTGTAAAGGCCGTTGCTGCGCGCCTCGTTCATGTACCTGATCATCTCGTCCTTGTTGGCGACCTTCAGGACCACCTTCTTCTGTCCGCCGGACATCCAGGAGTCGAAGGCCTTCCTGTCCATCTTCTGGGCCCTCAGCGCCAGTTCGACGGAGGCGTGACCGACCTGTGCGGCCATCTTGCCCTTGCCCATGTCCAGGTCCGTCCTGACCAGGACGACTACCTTGTACTCCTCATCAGCCTTGACGGCCTTGAATCCGAAGCCCATGCGCCGCCCCACTGATCACTGGTTAATAATCATTACGGAACCGCAATCCCACTCTCTCCGGTGACGTCGGTCCCGTAGTATGTGAACGTCCCGTCATCGTAACCGTACTCGGTTCCGATGTATCCGAGGGGCACCCTGCCCTCCGTCAGCTGTCCCAGCTGGTATGTCCTGCCGTCCAGGTCGACTGACACGCGGTGGAACCCCGTGATGTCGCGGACCGTGACATCGGGCATGGCCACCGCCACGAACGCCTCGTCATGGATGACGGCGATGCCCGCATCGTAACCACATGCGCGGAGGAGGGATGCCGCCAGGACGGCTAGGTCCCCAGAGTCGCCGGATCCCATGTACAGGGTCTCCGCTGGGTATGCCCAATACGTCGGTCTGGAGTTGTAGTACGCGTCGGAGCCTGTGCGGAAGCAGCTCTGGACGAAGCTCAGAATGAAGTCCGCGAACCTCTCGTCGCTCACCGACAGGGACGGGTCGGAGTTGGTGTAGGCCGCGATCAGTCTCTCGGCAAGGAC
>CAZLMR010000084.1:0-5501 GCA_964560575.1 uncultured Methanomassiliicoccales archaeon
CTCGCTCCTGAAATATCCGTGATCCTCGCATTCCCTTATCACTCTACCACCCTCTCGGCGGCCCTGACGGCGTTGGCCATCAGCATGCAGATGGTCATGGGTCCGACGCCTCCCGGGACCGGGGTTATGTACGACGCCTTCTCCTTGACCGCCTCGAAATCGACGTCGCCGACCAGCCTGCTCCCCTTCGGATGGGACGGATCGGCGATCCTGTTGGTGCCCACGTCTATGACCGTAGCCCCCTCCTTCACCATGTCCGCGGTGACGAAGCGGGACTTGCCTATCGCGACGATCAGGATGTCCGCCGTGCGGGTGATGTCCGCCAGGTTCGCCGTCCTCGAATGGACGACGGTCACCGTGGAGTCGGCGCCCGCACCCTTCTGGACCATCATGGCCGCCATCGGCTTGCCGACGATGTTGCTCCTGCCCACGACGACCACGTGCTTCCCGGCGGTCTCCACTCCCGACCTTACGAGCATCTGCTGCACGCCGGCGGGTGTCGCCGGCAGGAAGTCGGGGTTCCCGATGAGCATCCTCCCCACGTTTGAGGGGTGGAAGCAGTCCACATCCTTGGACGGGTCGATGGCGTTGATGACCGCCTCCTCGTCGATGTGCGCCGGAAGCGGCAGCTGCACGAGGAAACCGTGGATGGACGGGTCGGCGTTGAGCTCCGCGACCTTGGCCAGAAGCTCCTCCTGCGTCGTCTCCTCGGGCATGAGGACCGTAAGGGACTTCATCCCGAGCTCCTCGCACATCTCGCCCTTCTTCCTGACGTAGACCTGTGACGCGGGATCCTCGCCCACGAGCACGACCGCCAGTCCGGGCGTGACGCCCTTGGCCTTCAAGGCCTCGATCCTCTGTCTGAGCTCCCCGTAGATCTCCGACGAGACCTCCTTTCCGAGGATGAGCTTCGCAGTCATTTTAGCACCAGACCGCTCGAATGGGTCCAGCATATATTATAGTACCCGAAAGTGCGCCCGCGCACGACGGCCCTCCTCCCGGGGCGGGGCACCGCCGGATATCAATTGTGATGTGACAAGTGCTATGCATCTGGCACATTTATACTGGTCTTGGAGCAAAGTCCAGACATTTTATCTACCTCCTAGGATATCGGCATCCAGTGATACTATGATCTACAACGACTTCAAAGGGAAGAGGCTCTCCGCCCTCGGGATGGGCACGATGCGTCTGCCGGTCATCGACGGGGACGACGGCAGGATCGACGAGGCCGCTGCGACCGAGATGGTCGACTACGCATTGGCGCACGGCGTCAACTACTTCGACACAGCCTGGGGGTACCACAACGGGACGTCCGAGACCGTCGTGGGGAAGGCGCTCGCCCGCCACCCGCGCGACAGCTTCTACCTGGCAGACAAGTTCCCGGGATACGACCTGTCCAACATGGGGAAGGTCGAGGAGATATTCGAGGAGCAGCTGAGGAAGTGCCAGGTCGACCATTTCGACTTCTATCTGATCCACAACGTGTGCGAGCTGAACATCGACGCGTACCTCGACCCGAAGTACGGCACCCTCGACTACCTGAGGGAGCAGAGGAGAAACGGGAGGATCTCCCATCTGGGATTCTCCGTCCACGGGAACCTGGACACCATGAAGCGCTTCCTGGACGCTTACGGCGACGACATGGAGTTCTGCCAGGTGCAGCTCAACTACATCGACTGGGAATTCCAGGACGCGAAGGCCAAGGTCGACCTCCTCAGGGACAGGGGCATCCCCTGCTGGGTGATGGAGCCCGTCCGCGGCGGACGCCTCGCCAACCTCACCGACGATGAATCGAAGGTCCTGAGGGCGATGAGGCCGGACGAACCGCCGGTCGCGTGGGCGTTCAGGTTCCTCCAGTCGATCCCCGAGGTCACCGTGACGCTTGCCGGATCCTCGTCCATGGATCAGCTGAGGCAGAACATAGGGTTCTACGAGACCGCCAGGCCCCTCTCCGGGAAGGAGATGGAGTCCCTCACGTCCCTGGCGTCCAGCATGGTCGACGGCAGGTCGGTGCCATGCACCTCGTGCCACTACTGCACATCCCACTGCCCCAAGGGCCTGGACATCCCCTATCTCATCGAACTGTACAACGAGCACACATTCACCGGCGGAGGGTTCCTGGCCCCCATGGCTCTGGCCGCACTCCCCGAGGAGAAGCGCCCCTCGTCCTGCATCGGATGCGGCAAATGCGCGGAGGTGTGCCCCCAGGCGATCGACATCCCCGGCGTGATGAAAGACTTCGCTTCGAAGCTGGGGGCCTAAGATGGCGGAGATGCTGTACCGCACCGTGCCCAGGACAGGCGACGAGGTCGGCATCATAGGCATGGGCACCAGCTCCAACGGCGCTGCCGGCGTCGAGGAGACCGTGAGGACCGTGAGGATGGCCCTGGATGCGGGAGTCAACTACTTCGACCTGGCCGCCGGGGACTCCGTGGCCTTCGAGGCGTTCGGGGAGGCCCTGAAGGGCAGGCGCGAGGAGGCGATCCTCCAGATGCACTTCGGAGCGGACTACTCGTCCGGATCGTACGGAAGGGTGTACGGTCTCGAAAACGTGAAGAGGTCCGTGGCCTGGCAGATGGGGAAGGTGGGGACCGACTACATCGACTACGGCTTCATCCACTGCATAGACGGCATCGGGGAGCTCGAGGACGAGTGGGACGGCGGCATCGTCGACCACATCCTGAAGCTCAAGGAGGAGGGCACCGTCCGCCACATAGGGCTGTCCACGCACACCCCCGCCGTAGCCATGAGGGCCCTCGACTCCGGGATCGTCGACATGGTCATGTTCAGCATCAACCCCGCCTACGACTACCAGAAGGGAGACTTCGCCTACGGCGAGGTGGACGAGAGGTCCGCCCTCTACCGCAGATGCCAGTCCGAGGGGGTCGGCATCTCCGTTATGAAGGCATTCGGGGGCGGACAGCTCACGGACGCCAAGCTCTCCCCGTTCGGAAGGGCGCTCTCGGTCCCCCAGTGCATCCAGTACGCGCTGGACAAGCCGGGGATCGTCACAGTCCTCCCGGGCGTCAGGGATCGCGACGACCTCCGCTCCGCGCTTGCGTTCCTGGACGCCACGGCCGAGGAGCTCGACTACTCCGTGATCGGCTCCTTCGCTCCGCCCGAGGCTGAGGGGAAATGCGTCTACTGCAACCACTGCAAGCCCTGCCCTGCCGGGCTCGACATCGGCCTGATCAACAAGTACTACGACCTGGCCATGGTCGGGGACGGGCTCGCCGCCGACCACTACGCCAGACTCCCCCTGGGGGCATCCGAATGCACGGGATGCGGACACTGCAACGACGTCTGTCCGTTCCACGTGGACCAGGTCTCCAGGATGGCCGAGATCCGCGAGCGCCTCGGATGAGCGCTCCGGGGCGGGATCCCCCTGCGGGACCCGCCTCCAACCCTTTCCGACACCGGACTTCGGCATCCGTTTCACACGAAGGAGTGCATAGATGCGCTTCGTCCGAAGGACCTAACAGCGTAGTTATGTAGTTTATCTATCAGAATATATATTCATTCGACAGGAATCATATCGTACCCTTCGTTGGGACCAACGGGGACAAGTCCCCAGAGGAATCACATGCCTTCGACATACGCCCACTACAGACTCGGGAGGGATGTCATTGAGAGGCTCCCCGATGACCTCGCCGGAATAGCCGGGAGACACAGGGAACTCTACGACATCGGGCTCCACGGGCCGGACATACTGTTCTACTACGATGCTCTGCACAGGAACCCCGTCAGCCAGGTCGGGTTCTCCATGCACGGGTTCCCGGCGAGGGACTTCTTCGGACCCGCCCGCGACGCCCTTGCAGGGATGGACGACCGCGAGGCGGGGGAGGCGTATCTCATGGGCTTCGTCTGCCACTTCGCCCTGGACAGCACATGCCACCCCTACATCGAGGACGTGATCCAGACCGATGGCATCGCCCACACGAAGATCGAAGGGGAGTTCGACAGGATGCTCCTGGCCGAGGACGGCAAAGACCCGGTCAGGCAGAGCCTAGTGACGCACATCAGGCCGACGGACGCCAACGCCCGCGTGATCTCCGGATTCTTCCCGACTGTCACGGATGAGCAGATCAGGAAGGCCCTGGAGGACATGATCCACTACAACGGCCTCCTCATATGCCCGGGAAGGCTGAAGAGGTGGCTCGTGGTCAGGGCCCTGAGGAAGTCGGGCAACTACGACGACATGATCGGGCTCGTACTCAACAGGGACGGCGACCCGGCGTGCGAGCGCAGCAACGCCCGCCTGAAGGAGCTCTACGCAGACTCCGTGACGTTGTCCGTGGAGCTGATCCGCGACCTGCATTCCTACCTGTCCGGCGATTCCGAGGCCCTCTGCGCCCGCTTCGACCGCACGTTCGGCGTCGAGTGATCCGATGTCCGTGAAGCTGACAGGGACCGAGCGGTCCTGGATCCTCTACGACGTGGGCAACTCGGCGTTCACCCTGATGCTGTCCACCATCATCCCGATCTACTTCAACTCCGTGGCCGGCGAAGACCTCAGCTCCGTCGACTACCTGGCGTACTGGGGATATGCGGCATCCATCGCCACGATAGCATGCGCCCTTCTCGGGCCGATCCTCGGTGCCGTCGCCGACCGCCGCGGGATGAAGATACGCCTGTTCTCATGCGCCCTCGCGGTGGGTGTCGTGGGATGCGCCGCACTCGGGTTCGTGAACGAGTGGCTGGTGTTCCTGATCGTCCTGGTCATAACCAGGCTCGGATACTCGCTGAGCCTCGTGTTCTACGACTCCATGCTGGTCGACGTCACCGATGTCGGCAACATGCACAGGGTCTCCGCAGCAGGATACGCCTGGGGATACATCGGGAGCTGCATCCCGTTCGTCGTCTGCCTCGTCCTGATCCTCGGCTGCGACTCGTTCGGACTCACCATGGGATCGGCCATGACGATCTCCCTGATCATAATCGCCGCCTGGTGGGTGATCGCCACCATACCCCTCCTCAGGAGATACAGACAGACGCACTTCGTCGAGGGCAGGGAGTCCACCGTTAACGCGTTCAGGCTCCTGGCCGGCACCATCAGGAACGCCAGGGCCGAGAAGAAGGCGTTCGCCTTCCTGATCGCGTTCTTCTTCTTCATCGACGGGGTGTACACGATCATCGAGATGGCCACCGCCTACGGGGAGGCCATCGGACTGGACAGCACCATGCTGCTCGTCGCGCTGCTCGTGACCCAGATCGTGGCGTTCCCATGCACCATCGCCTTCGGAAGGCTGGCTCAGGGAAGGAGCATCGTGAAGCTCCTGATGGTGTGCATCGCCGCATACGCCTGCATCACGGTGTACGCATCCACGATGGAGAACATCACCCAGTTCTTCATGCTGGCCGTGTGCGTCGGGATCTTCCAGGGAGGCATACAGGCCATGTCCAGATCCTACTTCTCCCAGATCATCCCGCCCCAGAAGGCGGGGGAGTTCTTCGGACTCATGGACATCTTCGGAAAGGGTGCGTCGTTCATGGGGACGTTC
>CAZLMR010000085.1:0-5484 GCA_964560575.1 uncultured Methanomassiliicoccales archaeon
ATCATGGCCTGGATCCAGATCTTCAGGGCCTCGCGGATGGTCTCGGCGTTGCTGCCTCCCCTCCTGGAGTACCACTTGATGTCGTTGTACATGTCGAAGTAGACCGTCGTGGTCATCTGCCTGAGGTCGTACTTCTCCATGGCCGTCCTGATCTCGTTGAGGTGCGTGTTGAACCTTGACATGAGCCATGCGTCCATCTCGCCCTTGGAGGAGTCGGACTCGGATGCGATGAGGTCCTGAACGGCCCCGAAGATCCTGTCGACCCTCTGCCTGTAGGTCATCACTGTGTCCTCGCTCCACTCGACATCCACGAACATGGACGCGACATGGGCGTAGTACAGCCTCATCGCGTCGACACCGAACTTGGCTGCGGCGCCGGGAATGGGCTGCGCACCTCCCTTGGACTTGGAGATCTTGTCGCTGTTCTTCCCGGTGATGTACCAGTTGACCGTGATTCCGCGGGGCCACATCTCCTGGGGGAGGATGGCCACGTGGTTGAACAGGAACGCGGGGAAGTGAACGGTCATGTGCTCCTTTCCTCCGAGATTGATGTCCAGTGGGTACCAGTACAGCACGTCCGCCCTCATCCTCTCGATGAGGTCCTGGGCGATGCCTGTGGAAGCGGCGACGTCGGAGGGCACACCCTTGCCGAGGAACACGTAGTCGAAGAACTCCTCGGTCATCTGCTCTGGCTCGATCTGATGGGAGTTGGCGTAGAGCGATATGGTGTAGTATATGGGGTACAGGGTGGAGTCGGAGATGGCCTCGATGATCCACTTGTCATCATAGGGGAACCTGGTGCCGAGCCAATTGCCCAGCCTGACGCACGCCCTCTCCCTGAACCAGTCGAGGACCCCGTGGACGTTGTCCGCGTACTCGGGCGGGTTGATGTCCATGGTCCTGCAGTGCTCGGAGGTCCTCTCGGTCAGATCCTTGTCGGCGTAGTTGATGAACCACTGGTCGTCGATCCTCCTGATGTGGACCCTGCGTCCGCACCTGCACACGACCTCCTCGGTGAGGTCGTAGAAGGGCTCGGCCTCCCCTGCGTCGATCATCGCCTGGCGCATCCTGTCCTTGGCCTCCTCGACACGGAGTCCGGCGTACTCGCCGCAGACCGCCTTCATGCGGCCCATGTGGTAGCCGTCCTTGTAGACCTGCTTCTTGGCCTCGACCAGCTTGGGGTCGCCGGGCTGCTTGATGCCCAGCTTGTCTATCATGTCCTTAGCGGGGAAGTCACCGTAGCCCTTCATCTCGATGATGGATATGGGCACCACCGAATCGATGAGCTCCTGCGAGAGGCCGTACCTCTCCTTGAGGGCGGGGTCCTTCTTCACCGCCTCGAGCGAGATCCAGTCATCGGGGGCGTCGGACGGCACGGAGGTGACGAGTCCGGTACCGACATCGGGGTCGCAGAACGTGGCGGGGAAGACGGGGATCTCCCTGTGGATCATGGGGGCCTCGCACATCCATCCGATCATCTCGGAACCGGGGATGGTGCCGATCTCCTCGATGCCGTCCTTCTGGAGCTGGAGCTTCTCTGATGCCTGCGGGGAGACGATCCAGACCTCGCCGTCCTTCCTTATCCTCCTGTACTCCACCTCGGGGTTTACCCAGAAGCAGACCTGGCCGTACACGGTCTCGGGCCTGAGGGTGGCCGCGATGAGGAACTCGTCGCCGTGCCTGAACTTCAGGAGCGTGTACTCCTGCGTCTCCGCCCTTCCTCCCTTGGATATGTCCGTCTCGGAGGGATCGACCGCGACGGGTCCGCAGTTGGGGCATGCGGGGGCGTAGTAGGGCTTCTGGATCAGCAGTCCGGCGTCATGGAGCTTCCTGAACTGCCACTGGATGAACTTGCCGTAGTCGGGATAGAGGGTGCATGTGAACCTCCTCCAATCGGCGAGGAAACCGAACCTCTTCCAGTAATCGTTGACATAGACCTTGTTGAAGAACTCGACGACGGACATCGGATCCTTGAGGGACGCGAGCTCCTCATCGGTGCACCCGTTCCTCCTGAGGTAGTCTATGGTGGCCTCATCGCCACGGGATATCCTGTTGAACAGGGATATGCCGCCGTTCCCGGTGGCGTGGGTGCCGACAGGGAAGAGCACGTTGTACCCGGTCATGCGCTTGTACCTGTTGATGGCGTCCACATAGGTGTATCCGCGCAGGTGACCGACATGCAGGTATCCCGTCACACCGGGGTACGCGAAGATGATCATGAACTTGGGCTTGGACTCGTCCCTCTCGGATTTGTCCAGACCGGCCTCGGCCCAGCGGGCCTGCCATTTGGCTTCCATTGTTCCGTAGTCGTTGGCCATTTGGATCCCTTTAATGTGTGCGCGTATATAGGAATCTGATAAAAACCCTGTTATAGCGGAACGACGGAACACATGTCATACATCGCTGGCAGACGTGTCGGACACGTAAGACAAACGGGTCCGACAGTCACGTAAGACGCCGTCATACGGTCATCCGGAAGATAGAATTTATCTAGTGAATGTACCTTATTCTAACTGGAGGAAGGAGGTTCTGACGACCATCGCCGGACCAAACCGACCTTTAGACAGTCAGATTCCGTCAGAAAACCTATGTTCCGACGGGAAAAACCCTGTCGGACGTTTGTCTTACTTTTGTCCGACAAGCTTTAAATATCACGTAAGACATAATCTCAACTGCAAGCGGGAAGGGATGGGAAAAACTCTCTCTTGCAAAAGGTTTGGATGGACATGACCGACGACGGAATCAAGATCACCCTCAGGATGGGAACCGAGGAGCTCCAGGCACTGGAGGACTTCATGGGTGAGCGCGATCTTGAGAACAAGTCGGTGTTCATCCGCGAGGCCATCAAGAGGTACATGGAGACATATGACTCTCCAGCCGGACAGGTGCCCTCGGAAGGCGGGATCTTCGTCCGCCTCAGCGACCTGCACATGGATGCACTCAACCA
The DNA here is from genome assembly GCA_964560575.1 of uncultured Methanomassiliicoccales archaeon. Lineage (GTDB taxonomy): Archaea > Thermoplasmatota > Thermoplasmata > Methanomassiliicoccales > Methanomethylophilaceae > Methanoprimaticola. The sequence continues at coordinate 2,948 of CAZLMR010000085.1, forward strand.
GCTCGTCCAGCGCGGAATATGCCTGAACGAGGAGGAGTTCATCCGCAGGTGTGTGCTCGAGAAGATCGTCCCGAAGACGATCGAGGAGGAGGCGCTCAACGACTCCTTCAGGACCGCTCAGCGCAACGCTGCTCTCAAGTGAAGAGAAAAGGGATGGGAAATCGCATCCGTCGGCCGGATGGGAACGGCGATAGCCGAGGCCGCGGATGCTATTCAAACACTTTAGGACGGAAGTTGAAGCAACGGGTGATGCACATGACAGGAAACGACATTGAGGTCGCAGTCGAACCGCGTATCGCGGTCGTCGGAGTTGGCGGTGCGGGATGCAACGTCATCAGCGCCTTCAGCGACTCGCTCTGTGCAGTGGACACCATTGCAATCAACACCGACAAGGATGGACTCCATGCCACCGATGCGGACACAAAGATCTACATCTGCAAGGAGGTCCTGAAGGGTGAGGGAGCCCACGGGGACGCTGTCATAGGTAAGAAGTGCGCCGATATCCACAAGGAGGAGATCAGGCAGGCGCTTTCCGGACACGATGTCGTCTTCGTGATCGCTGGACTCGGAGGTGGCACCGGCACCGGAGCGGCGTCGGTCGTCATCGATGCGGCCAGATCACAGGGCATCCTCACATTCGCGGTTGCGATCAGCCCCTTCTCCTTCGAGGGAAGGCGCAAGGAGATCGCAAAGGAAGGTTACAGGCACATCAGGTCCGTCTGCGAGCACACCATTCTCGTCGATAACGACCTGGTCCTCGCCAGAATGCCCGACCTCACGATGGACCGCGCGTTCGCTGAGGTCAACAGGAGCATCATGAGGCACGTCATGGACTGCGTTGCGGCCGTGGAGGAGACGTTCGTCAACGAGGTCTCCAGGCAGAGGCCCGTCAAGTCCACGAGGGACACCTCCAGGAAGGAGAAGTACCCGATAGAGACCCTCATCAGCGCCTGATCACTAATCACGCTTTTCTCCCCCAGCAGGAGGGCGTCGCCCTCCTGCAATCTATGTTTCCTCAACAGGCCTGATGGCCTGTCCGAATGAAGGCCGATTGCTCGAACGGTCACGACCCATTTTTGTTCCTGTACGTGCTCACATTCTGTCTCCTACCCTCACATCGAACGGCGGCACCGGAAGAAAGCAATCATGTACGAGAAGCGTGCATTCGCCCTTTGGATGAGGGGGCCGTCCGGTGCGTTTCGACGTCCGTGAGGTTAGTCACTGCATCCATGAGGCGATGACAGCCGTAATCCTAGGTGATCAGATGAGCATGTTCGACGAGCGCAACCTGTCCATGATGATGGACCTGTACGAGATGACGATGTCCAACGGATACCTGCATGAGGCCTGCGGACATGACAGAGCGACGTTCGATGTGTTCTTCCGCAAGGTCCCCGATAACGGCGGTTACGCAATTTTCGCAGGGCTGGAGCAGGTCGTGGACTTCATCGAGCACATGCATTTCGAAGAGGAGGACATAGAGTACTTCCGCTCCCTCGGGATGTTCGACGAGAGGTTCCTGGATTACCTCCGCACATACCGCTTCAAAGGCGACGTGTACGCCATGGACGAGGGCACCATCATCTACCCCAACGAGCCCATCATCACCGTCACGGCACCTATGATCGATGCACAGCTGGCGGAGACGGCGATATTGGCACTGGTCAACCACCAATCACTCATAGCGACTAAGGCCAGACGCATCGTCAGAGCCGCCCAGGGAAGAGCGGTCTCGGACTTCGGCGCACGTAGGGCGCACAACATGGACGCCGCCGTGTACGGCGCGAGGGCCGCCTACATAGGAGGTGTGGTCGGGACGGCGACCGTCCTCGCCGGACAGATGTTCGATATACCGGTGAGCGGGACTATGGCACACAGCTGGGTGATGTACTTCGACTCCGAGTATGAGGCGTTCTGCAAGTACGCAGAGATATATCCTGACGACACAGTCCTTCTCATCGACACATACGATGTCCTGAGATCAGGGACACCGAACGCGATCAGATGTGCGAAAGAGGTCCTGGAACCGATGGGCAAACGTCTGAAGGGGGTCCGTCTGGACTCGGGTGACCTCGCCTATCTCACCAAGGAGGTCCGCAGGATGCTGGACGCCGCCGGACTGGAGGGCTGCAGGATAATAGCATCCAACAGCCTCGACGAGTATTCCATCACCTCGATCATCGACCAAGGCGCCCGCATAGACGCGTTCGGAGTCGGCGAGAGGCTGATCACCGCCAAGAGCGACCCAGTGTTCGGTGCGGTGTACAAGATAGCCGCGATAGAGAAGAACGGCATCGTCAGACCCACGATCAAGGTCTCCGAGTCTGTGGAGAAGATTACCAATCCGGGAAGGAAGAAGGTCCACCGCGTCTACGACGGCACCGGTCATGCCGTGTGCGACCTCATCACCGGAGAGGAGGAGGCGGTCGACCTGTCCAAACCGTACAGGGCGATCGACCCGATCAAACCATGGAAGGACATCTTCCTCGTGGACTGCACATCGAAGGAGCTTCTGCACCCTGTCATCATCGACGGCA
>CAZLMR010000086.1:0-5457 GCA_964560575.1 uncultured Methanomassiliicoccales archaeon
GACTACCTCCGGCTCCGGGAAATCCGGCCCCATCCATCCGGAGATTCCGTTGGCCGCTATGTTCTGACGTGACACTATGACCTTCCGTCCCGCGATGTCCGACGGCATCAGCCCGCCGAACCTCGCCAGGGGGTCGTCCTTGCGGACCAGCGCGCCCCATCTGATCTCCGTGGGGAACGACAGGTAGTCGTACCGGGTCTTGTCGGTCGGCTCTATGAGGACCCCGAAATCCACAAGGCCCCTCTCGAGAAGGTCCGACACATCCTCGGCGTTGCCGCTGTGGAGCTCGAACCTCACCATGGGATGCGTCTCCGAGAACCTGCGGATCGCACGGGCGACCACCCTCATGGCGTCCGTCTCACCGCATCCTATCCTGACCGTCCCGATGACGCCCTTCCCGGCCGAGCCGATCTCTGTGACCGCGGTGTCCGCACGCTGCAGTATCTCGACAGCCCTCCTCCTCCGGAGCATCCCCTCCTCGGTGAGCACTATCCTCCTGCTCCCGCGTTCGAACAGCTTGGCGCCAAGCTCCTTCTCCAACAGGGTCATCTGCCTCGATATGTTAGGCTGGCTCAGATTGAGGCTCTCAGCCGCCGCAGATATGCTGCCCTCGTCGGCGATGGCGAGGAAGTAGCGTAGTGTCTTCAGATCCATATGGGATCACCCATAACAAAAAAGCATAGTAATCTCTTATTTATAAAATTATTATATGCATTGATGGATGGCGTTCCGATAACATGGTTTACGAAGGCTACGATAAGGACCTGAACAGCCTGCGTGACCTCCTGTCGGCATCCGAAAGGGTCGATGGCGGGTCCGACAAGCACAGGGCCATGACCGAGAGGGCGTACGATGTCAGAAGGCTCCTGATGGACCTCAACTGCAACTATCACACCCACGAGGAGATCGTCGGCATCTTCTCGGAGATAACCGGCAAGCATGTGGACCAGTCCTTCGGACTGTTCCCTCCGTTCTACACCGAGTTCGGTCTGAACATCACCGTCGGAAGGAACGTGTTCATCAACGCCGGATGCCAGTTCCAGGACCATGGGGGCATCGTGCTGGAGGACGGGGTGCTCATCGGGCACAACACCGTCATCGCCACCCTCAACCATGATCAGGACTACAGGAGACGCTCGTCCCTGACCCCTAAACCCGTCCGCATCTGCAGGGACGTCTGGATCGGCGCCGGATGCGTCATATGCCCCGGCGTCACCGTCGGGGAGCATTCGATCGTAGCCGCGGGAGCGGTGGTCACGAAGGATGTGCCCCCCGATGTGGTCGTCGCGGGAGTACCCGCCAGGGTGATCAAGCATCTCCCGACAGAGGGTGGGCAATGAGATGGGGGAGCGCCGTCGCGGCCATCGTCATACTTGCGGCCGTGTGCATCTCGTACGCGGCCCTGTCGCAGTACACAGACGACCCGGTTGACGAAGACGGAGGGCTGGACGGCGACCATGGGGACGATGGTATGACGAACCATGTGATCCTGTCTGTCGGCGGCACGGACCTCGTCGTGGAGCTGGCAGGCAACGAGACATCGGACGCCCTTCTGAGGATGCTGCCGATGACCCTGACGATGCACGAACTCAACGGGAACGAGAAATACTGTTACCTCGACACCGCGCTGCCCACCGATGCTCACAGGCCGGGGACGATCGAGGCAGGGGATGTGATGCTCTTCGGGGACGACTGCCTGGTGGTGTTCTACGAGACGTTCGACACCCACTACAGCTACACCAGGGTGGGGCACATCTCGGACGTCGCGGGACTCGCGGACGTCCTGGGTGACGGCAGCGTGACTGTGACGCTCTCGGAGACGTCTTCCGCAGACCCTGCAGAACGAGTCCCCGGGATCCAGGGGTGAGCCGCATTCGGGACAGTGGGTGACGGATCCGTCCTGACGGTCGTCACGGCCCCCTCTGCCGAACCCCCATCCGAAGAGACCCGGGAAGAACAGGAAGAACGCGAGGAAAGGGAATCCGAAGTAGAGTCCAAGGATCGTCACGACTATCGACGCCACGGATAGGCCGATGAGGATCCAGCGGGCGTTCCTTCCGAGGAAGCCCATGATCGCAGCCTCCTGCCGCAGACACCGCAGTACACGTCGCCGGGCGACAGCGGGGAGCCGCATTTGGAACAGTATCCGCAGCCGATGCCCGACATGACCTCGGGCTCCATCCCCATGGGCCTCTCGGGCTCCACACGCTCCTCTTCCTTGAACTCGTCTGGCAGTCTGCGGATGTTCGCCCTGCCTATGAGCACCGCTCCGCACGCCATCAGCGCCACGAAAGCGAAGACCAGCCCCGACCATACCGGACCGTAGTTGATGATCATGAACGGTATGGCGAAGAACACCACCACCGCCAGGACGATCATACACAACCCCGCCGTCTTCATGGCAGAGACCATCGGAGCCTCCTCCCGCACACCCCACAGTAGTTGAATCCCTTCTCGAGGGGCGAGCCGCAGTAGGGGCAGTACCCGAACGATGACCCGTCATGCCTCTCCGGCTCCACAGGGCTCTCGGGAAGGTCCCTCACAGGGTCCTCGGGGACATCCTCCCTGCGGCTGTACCCGGGCCTCCTCATGATGGAGCGCAGACCCAGCAGGATGACGATTATTCCCGCGATGGTGAACAGCGGTCCGATGCCGGACGGTATGGCGAGGGTCATCGTAACCCAGATGATCCCGAACACGATGTAGAACGTCGCCGCCAGAGCCTTCCCTATGTCCAAACCCATCCCTCTGATGGACGTGATGCCATCCTCTCCTATAACCATGTACCGCTCCCGGCATCGTACGGGGAAGGTCTGATATTAAATGACATCGATATCAGACGCATGAGAAAGATAGGCGGGCTGGAGGTGTCCCCCATCGGGATCGGCTGCATGGGATTCTCCCACGGCCACAGGGGCAGCGTCCAGGTCGAGGGATCGAAGATGTCGGACTGGGGCAAGGACTGAGAACAGTTATAGCGTCAGCGCCCATGAGGGCCTCATGGAGAACGCCATCGATCTCAGGGAGTCAGCGGAACGCTACCGCTACGGGAATGGAGCCGAGAGGGATCCGGTGAAGGCCGCTGATCTGTATGCGAGAGCCGCCGCATTGGGCGACGCGTCCGCGGCATCATCCCTGGGATACATGCTGATGGTCGGAGAGGGGATCCCTGTCGACAAGGTGTCGGCGGAGACCAACCTCAGGATAGCCGCCGATGCCGGTGACGCGACCGCCATGTGCAACCTCGGAGTCCTGCTGTCCGGATCCGATCCCACCGAGTCTGTCGGATGGTTCGAGAGGGCCGCCGACATGGGGAGCCTCAGGGCGATAAAGAACCTGGCGGCATCGTACTCCATCGGATCGGGTGTGCCCCTCGACAAGTCACGCGCCGCCGGATACTACCGCATGGCCGCTGACATGGGCGATGCCGATTCCATGTGCGTCCTGGCATCGATGCTCCGCAACGGCGACGGCGTCCCCATGGACAAGCAGGGTGCGGCGGAGCTATACAGGAAAGCGGCGGACATGGGGGATCCCGATGCCCAGTACGACCTTGCCTTCATGCTCGACGGGGGCGAGGGGATACCTCAGGACAGACAGGAGGCGGAGAGGCTCTTCAGACTGTCGGCGGACCAGGGGGACACCGACGCATGCCTCTGCATAGGCGGGATACTGTACGAACGCGGAGACTACGCCGGAGCGGAGGGGTACTTCATGACCGCCGCTCTCAAGGGCGATGTGAAGGCGGCTTACAACCTGGGGCTCATGTACTCGGAGGGGTCCCTGGGCAAGGCAGACCCGGATAAAGCAGAGGAATGGTTCGAATCCGCTGCTACCGAGGGGTTCGCCTACGCGCAGACGAGCCTCGCCGGCATCCTCTACTCCAAAGGGGACATCGAGGGAGCCGCAGGATGGTACAGGAAGGCGGCCGACCAGGGTGAACCCACGGCGATGTACAACCTGGGCGCTTTCGGCGCCACCGGCATGATAGGGATGGACGAGAGGGAGTCCATGGACCTCCTCGTCAGAGCGGCGACCGCCGGGGTGGAAGAGGCCAGGATCCTGATCGCCAGACTGACCGGCGGAGCCTGATGTCAGAGGATCTCGTCCAGCGACTCGATCCTGTACGTGCATTCGCAGGGCAGGTCGTTGAGGCCGTTGTGCCTGTTCACGATGGCGCAGTCGATACCGGCGGCCCTCGCCGACATCGCATCGTTAGGACTGTCGCCGACATAGAGGATCTCCTCCGGAGGGATGTCGAACGCGGACATCCCGAGAAGGATGGGATCGGGGGACGGCTTGTGGTTGGGAGTCTCGTCGAACCCCACTATGACCTCGGGGAAGCGCAGCATGCCCTGTGCCTCCAGCAGGTTGACGATCTTGTAACGCTTCTTCCCGGACACGATGCCGATCCTCTTCCCGCGGGACTCCAGGGTCTCCAGGACCGTGCGCGTCTCGGGGAACGGCTCGGCACCCATGTACGCGTCCGAGTTCACGACCTTCATGAACTCGTCCCTGTAGGCGTCGTACTTCGATCTGTCGCTGCAGTACCGGTCGAAGACCTGGTCCATGGACAGCCCGAGGCATTCCGCGAAGCGCAGCTCGTTGTATTCCACACCCAGCATCGGGAGGGCGTTCCTCAGGATGACGGTGATGCCGTACCTCGTGTCGAACAGTGTGTTGTCGAAGTCGAACAGGTACAGCCTGTAATCCCTCATTTCGTCCCCATGTAGATGTTGACGGCCCCGAAGGACTTCACGTAGAACCTGGCGTCCTCGAAGCCGGCCTTCCTGAAGATCTTGACCATGTCCTCGCCGTAGGGGAACCCCTCGATCGAGGCGGTGAGCCACTCGTAGGCGGACTGGCGACCGTCGATGGACTTGCCCTTGTCGTACTTGCGGCCGTACCTCTTGACCCTCTTCATGTAGATGTTGTAGAAGAAGCGGATGACGCCGTTCTTGGGCTTCGAGAGCTCGGCGACGATGACCTTGCCCCCGGGGGCGAGAACGCGGTGCATCTCCGAGACGGCCTTCTGGATGTCGCAGACGTTGCGGAGCATGTATCCGGACGTGACGAGGTCGAAGGACCCGTCTGGGAAGTCCAGGTTCAGGGCATCCCCCTCCCTCCAGTCGATCTTTACCGGGAGATCGAGCTCCGACTCCTTCCTGGCGGCGAGCTCCAGCATCCTGGGGGTTATGTCCACACCGACGACCGTGGAGCCCTCCCCGGCGGTCCTGGCCACATGGAAAGCGATCTCCCCTGTGCCGGTGCCCACGTCGAGGCACCTCTTGCCGTGGATGTCCCCCGCCTTCCTCATCATGAACTTGTGCCAGCCCTGCACCATGTGCATGCTCATGATCTCGTTCATCTCGTCGTAGTAGTCCGCGATCTCGGTGAACACATCCTTGATGTATTCCTCCTTGCCCTCGAACTGCACACCCGTCTTGAGCTCCTCTT
>CAZLMR010000087.1:0-5430 GCA_964560575.1 uncultured Methanomassiliicoccales archaeon
CCTCGCCCCTGTCGGTGTCGATGACGACCGACGACCCGTCGTTCCACACGGAGCCGGATGCTCCGACGCGCTCCGCCGCGCGGTAGACTGCCGGTCTGAACCCCACGCCCTGGACAGTTCCTGTGATCGTCACCCTCATGCCGGGGTGTATGTCCGACCGTCAATATTGAACTTCTTGGAAGCCGTGTCTTCGGAGATTAAAAGGAAATATGCGTCCCGGAGATACGGAGGGCATGATCACAGAACTCCCTCCATGTCCTGTGGAGACCGCTCTCCTGGTCATCGGAGACAAATGGGTGGTGCTGATCCTGAGGGACCTCAGGACGGGCACGAAGAGGTTCGGGGAGCTGCTGAAGTCAGTCACCGGGATATCCCAGAAGGTCCTGACCGAGAAGCTCCGTTCGATGGAGGAGAGGGGGCTGGTATCGAGGGAGGTCTATCCCGAGGTCCCGCCCAAGGTGGAGTACAGCCTCACCGAGCTGGGGAAGAGTCTGTATCCCGTGCTGGATTCGCTCGAGGACTGGGGCTGGGGATACAAGAAGCTGGTGGCCGAGGCCAACGATTCGTCCTGACGTCGCCGTTCGGACGTCGTCCAGGATCCGCTTCCCTCCTCTGGATGATACAATCACAATTGCAGAAGGAGCCGCCGGCCGGAGGGCCGGCGGTATGTGATTCATCTGGTTCTGTTGCCGCAGGCGCATGCGGGCATGATGTCGTTGCCCATCGCCGGAGGTCCCTGCTTGTTGACGCTAAGGGTGCCGTCCGGTGCGTCGAGGAAGTCCGCCAGGTCCTGGTCGGACGGGTATTCGCCGACGCTCAGCGACACGCCCTGGTACATGCAGATGGGGAATGCGTCCATGCCCTTCTCCGCGACGATCTCCGCCGCCTCCCCGTCCGGGACGTCCCCGGGGAAGGAGCACAGGATTCTGTCCACCACGATCCCGGCGGATCTCAGCGCCTCATAGGAGGCCTCGAACCTCGCCGCATCCGGCATGTCCCTCGACTCCTTCGTCTCGTATATGACCATGTCACTGCTCATAAACGGCGTTAATCCTTTTCTGTTTATAAAGGGATGTGCGTGTGAAGGGAATCGTGAAGCGCCGTTGAGCCTCGCCGTCCTTCGCGGACATGCTGTCCGGCTCATCGATGCATCCGATGTCGGCGTTCGTATAGACGGGCAGGTCGATCCCACCCATGGTTTCCGCGGCATGGAGCTGCGGGTGCCCCCATCTTGTCATCGGCGCACGTGTCCAATGCATCGGACATGGTCCCGTGTTTGAGGAATCAGCATCCTTCAGATCGAAACCAGGAATGTTTCAGCAAATCGTAATCCATATAGGGATATCATTCAGAGGAATGGGAAAGGGCGGATCACGATGATACAGAAGAATGGAAGGGGTTTGATCGGCCATGGTAGGCCAGGATCAGCAGAAGCAGTCCTTGTAGTGGTCGATGGCGCCCTTGATGATGGACTCGACCTTGTCCGATCCGATAATCTCGTCGACGGCCGTGGTCTTGTTCTCCAGCGCCTTGTAGACCGTGAAGAAGTGGGCCATCTCGTCGAACAGGTGCTTGGGCAGTTCGGAGATGTCCTTGTAGCCGTTGTAGGTGGGGTCGTCGTAGGGGATGGCGATGATCTTCTCGTCGTTGGCACCGTTGTCGATCATCTTGATGGCACCGATGGGGTAGCATCTGACGAGGGTCATGGGGATGATCGGCTCGGAGCAGAGCACGAGCGCGTCCAGGGGGTCTCCGTCGTCGGCGTAGGTCCTGGGGATGAAGCCGTAGCTGGCCGGATAGTGGGTTGAGGTGTACAGGATCCTGTCCAGTTTCAGGAGTCCGGTCTCCTTGTCGAGCTCGTACTTGTTCTTGCTGCCCTTGGAGATCTCGACGACGACCATGAAGTCGTTGGGGGCGATCCTCTTGGGGTTGATGTCGTGCCATATGTTGCTCATATGAGGCCTCTGTCCAAGGTTTATGCGCGGTCGTTAATGTATCTTTGGGAGAAACGGCCGGTCGGGTCATCATCTGACGGTTATCGTTTCGGCATCGTCAAATATGCGGTCGTAGGATTGCGCATCATGGAGACCAAGACGAACCCGATGAGGCATCTAGAGAAGCTGGGTATACCCTACACAGCCCATCATTACGAGGGCGGGGCTCTTAGCGGCATCGAGGTCGCTAAGGTTCAGGGTCAGAGTCCTGAACAGGTGTTCAAGACCCTCGTGACCGAAGGGAAGGATAGGAGCTACTATGTCTTCCTCGTGCCGGTGTCCGGGGATCTGGATCTGAAGAAGGCTGCGGCGAGCGTAGGCGAGAAGTCTGTCTCCATGATAAAGTCGAAGGATCTCCTGCCGCTGACCGGATACGTCCACGGCGGCTGTTCGCCGCTGTGTCTCAAGAGGCCTATGAGGGTGACCATCGATTCCAGCGCACAGGACCACGACAGGATATACTTCAGTGCGGGGAAGGTAGGTTATCAGGTGGAGGTCGCCGTCGCCGATCTCCCGAAGGCCCTGGAGTTCCAGTATGCGGACATCAGGAAGCCTGTCGATGAGATCAGATGAACACACGGCGGTATCTCTGGAATCTGCTGTTCGGGCGATCCGGCACGGTCATGGAGACGAGTCCGTATTCCATCGCCGGGCGGAGGTATACTTTCAAGAAATGTGGCTTGTGACTCAGGCCCATCCTCTCCATGATCTCGTACGAGCTCATCGGCTCGGTCCCCATCGCATCCATCAGTCTGGATATGTTCGGGTCCTTCAGATGCATGAGGTCGGTGAGCGACGCGATGTTGATGTCCAGGCAGAACTCTATGAATCCAGTGCAGTCCTGGACATCCTTGTGCTGGCATTCTTCGAGTACGGCATAGTATTCGGTCTGTCTCTCACGTATCTTCGTCTCCATCGGGACCAGGTCGAACATGGGATCCCACCGGTGGAGGATTGCAGAATGCCATAGGCGTCCGATTCTCCCGTTTCCATCCGGGAACGGGTGTATGGCTTCGATGTAGTAGTGTGCGATAGCCGCTGTCATGGGTGCGGGATAGTCGGAATCCCTGCACCAGTCGAGCAATCCTTTGATCATCGGTTCTACTATCTCAGCGTCAGGAGCCACGTAGATGACCTTCTCGCCCTCGGCGATGCATACCCCGTGGGTGCGGAATCCGGATTGTTCGACCAATCCGAACATGAGTGTGTCGTGTATCCGGAGAAGGCTGTCCATAGACCAGATGTCTGTATCATCAGCCTCATATGCCTTTATCGCGTTCTGGGTTTCCAGTATCTCGTCGAACGGACCTTCGACGGTTCTACCGTTTATGATATCCCGCATCCTCAGTACATCCATCTCGTTCCCTTCTATGGCAAGTGACGAGTTGATCGAGCGCAGATTGCTCGATTTACGTAGTCTGAGTTCCATTCTTTTATTTGCTAGGCCTTTGCAAGAGTCACGAAGTTTATCGATTTGGCTGATTTGTGACATTATTTTTGCATTAATCTCAAAATTAGGAATGTCATCTAGAATCATCATATAGTAATCGGTTTCACATTATATATTCCCTACTCTATCACTCACTCTATCACTCACTCTATCACTCACTCTATCACTCACTCTATCACTCACCGTACATTGTTTCCATCATCGTGTAAATCATCTCACGAAAAACTGGTATATCCGACGATGTGCATCCTGGCAGCATGGCTCAGGAACTGAATCCCAACTGCAACTGTCCCAAGACCGAGTGTCCGAGGCACGGAGACTGCATGGCTTGTGTCGAGGCCCACAAGGCCGTCGAGGGCGGCAAGATCCCCTACTGCCTCAGATTCATGGTCAAGGTCCAGGGCATCTGAAACACGACGGCCCCGGGGACAGCCCCCGGGGTCAAAGCATCCGCGGCGTCATCGCGACAGTTCTTCGGCGCCGCGGACTGTCACAGGGGGATGAGACCTGAATATCCCCTTGCGGGTCCCGAACAGGAGCATTCCCGCAGAGAAGGCCGCCGATACGACGGAGGCCGCCACCATCGACCACCAGACCTTGTCGATGCCCAAGGACGACATCGGGATCAGGAGGGCCGACGGGATGATCAGCTGGGACATCAGACCTATCGACAGGGCGTGGGTAGGCAGGTCCGTAGCCGCGAGGGTCTGGTTCGCGTTGACAGCCACCCATGAGAACAGGTAGGTCAGGGAGAACACTGTCAGTCCCGAGGCGGCGATCGTGGCGACGTCGGGGCTGTTGTCCCCCAGGAACAGATGTGTCAGCGGGCCGTCGGCCGATATGCAGAGGAGCGTCACCGCGATGCCCATGGCCATCGATGCAAGGGTCATCACCGCGAAGAGCGACCTGACCCTCTTCCCGTCCCCTGCGCCGTGGTTGTAGCTCAGGTCCGGTTGCATCGCCGAGTTCATCCCGGTGAAAAGTGAGAACACGATCGAGTTGACGTACATCACGATGCCGTAGGCGGCGACGCCGTCGTTCCCGGAAATGGCAAGGAGGACGGTGTTCGCTATGATGCCGAACAGGGATCCGGATATGCTGTTGAAGAAGGTGGATATGCCGTTGTACAGCACCCTTCCGACCGTGCGCAGGTCCATCCTGTCACTGACGAACCTGAGGACGAGCCTCCTGCGGAGGAACGGTACCAGCGCGACCACGGACCCGATGGCGACGCTCAGGCTGGTTGCCAGCGAACTGGCCCAGGTGCCGCATCCGAGCCATCCGATCAGCACCGCCAGGAGGATGATATTGAGAATCGCCACCCCCACGTTCACGTACATGCTCACGTTCACCGCTCCGCAGATCCTCAGGTAGTTGTCCGTCGCGAAGAATAGCAGGCCCACCGGTGCGAATAGCGAGAACACCGCGATGTACTGTGCCGCGGCATCGGCGACGAATCCCTCCGCACCCATGGCCCGGACGATCGGTCCTCCCAGGAAGACGCCGATGAGGAGGAAGCCGACGGAGATCGCAACGATGAGCCTCACGGAGCCGGAGAACACCCTGCGCGCCATGTCCTCGTCCCCGTTGCCGAGGTGCATGGAGATCCTGACCGATGATCCGGCGGCGACCATGTCCGAGACGGCCATGAACACCGTCATGATCGGCCAAGCGAGGTTGACCGCCGCCAGGGCGTCGCTTCCAAGGAAGTTCCCGACGAATATGCCGTCGGCTATGGTGCAGATCGCCCAGACGAGCCCGGAGATCATTCCGGGTATGGAGCATTTCAGGAACAGACGCCATACCGGCATCCTGCCGTAGATCTCGTGCTCGGATTCCAAGGTCAATCCCTGTCCAGCTCTTCGGAGAATATCGCGAGCGCCCTGCAGACCACCGCCCTCTCTGAGTCGGAGAGCTCCCTCTCCAGGCGTTCGAGCGCCCTGTCGTACGGGGCATCGTTCTCGTCGTACATCGCACGCCACTCGT
>CAZLMR010000088.1:0-5422 GCA_964560575.1 uncultured Methanomassiliicoccales archaeon
GGAGTCGAGTTTTTGGGGCTCCCCGTCATAGGTCAGGATGAGGGTTCCGAAGACCCCTCCGCCGATGACGTTGTAGTCGATGACGACCTGTCCGGGAGCTCTGACGGTGATCTGGAGGTCGCAGGTCATGCCGTTGTAGGTCACTTCGGTGGTGACGGACTGCTCCAGAACGGTCCCGTCAGCGAGACCGACGGTGAATCCGCCGGTCACATCCTCGGTGGTTCCGTTGTCATAGTGGACGGTTACGGTCACGTCGTCCCAGTCGAAGGCCTCCCCGGTCTCGTATACGCGTACGTCGGCGGAGATGCTCTCGGGCGACTTCGCGGAAACCTCGACTTCTATGGATCCGGATTCCCCTCCGGCGGTTGCGGTGATGGTCACGGTTCCAGGTCTCAGGAAGCTCACGTTGCCGTCCTGGTCGACGGTGGCGACGGACCCGTCGCTGGTGGACCAGATGATGCCGTCGTAGGTGGCGTCCTCCGGGAGGACCTGGGCGGTGTACTCCGCGGTCGTCCCCTCGATGGCCGTCTCGGGTCCGCTGACGGTGACATCGGTCACCGGGACAGGGACCTTCTCGATCACGGGTTCGACCGTGACGTCGGACTCGGGCATCACGAACGTGTTGTCCACTATCGTGATGTCCCCGGAGATGACCCTCCATCCTGTCAGGATGTATCCGTCATCGAGGTCCACGGTCAGTGCGATCGTGGTGCCGGCCACGGCCGTCGACGGATTCGCCGTGGCGGTTCCGCCGGTGACCCGGTTGACCGTCACATCATAGTATGTGGGTCCGGGCCCGATGGGCTGCGCATCGACGACGAGCGTCTCCGCTCCCTCGACGACGGTGATCGTGAAGGATCCTCCGTAGATATCGAAGGTCTGTTCGTTGTAGGTGTAGGTCGCGCCTTCGAGGGTGTATCCTTCCTGAGCCTCCACGTTGAAGGTCAGCTCGTCACCGACCGCTGCGGTGACGGAACCTCCGACGAGACCGTCGGCGGTGACGTCCGCACCGTTCCCTGTGACGGAGATGGTGACTTCGACGGGGGCGGGTGCCTCCCCGAAGATAGCCTCGAGGGTCATGTCCCCTGTGACGTCGACCTCCTCGCCGACGATGTAGTCGACCTGTCCGTCTCCGTCCGAGTCCCAGCCGGAGAACTCCTCGGAGCCGAAGCCCAGCTCCTGGGCCGACGGCATCACATAGGAGCCTGAGACGTAGGCGTACGCCTCGTCATCTCCGTTGGTGAAGGTCAGCGTATGGACGCTGAATTCGACGGTGGCTACGACGGTCTCATCCGTGTTGACGACATAGGCCAGTTGTGCTACGTAGTCGCCCGGAAGGACCGAATCGAACGCCGAAGATCCGTCACCGGTAGTGAATACGACCTCTCTAGGTGGATGGAACGTACCTTCGAGGATGGCATCGGGTGTTCCACCGACGGAACCCTCGTAGATGTTCAGGTAATATCCCCCACCGGTCAGCGACGGACGACTGGACAGGTCCACGGTGAGAGACCCGGAATCATCGCCCTGTGTGTAGCTGTAGCTGATGTCGGTGATCTCGACACCGTCGACACCGTCCACATCCGCCATCACGACGGTGGCGGAGAGGATTATCGCAAGCGCGATTCCGAACATCAGGGCTTTGCTGTTCATGGGTGCACCTCAGGCTTCGGCGGGAGTCACGTTCACAGCGTAGATCTCTGCGCTGGTGCTGTCCGTGATGCTGATCGTGTATGTCGTATCAGCGTCGAAATTGGCGGAGATGTCTCCGTGGTTGCCGCACTCCTTGTTGAAGTTCTCGTAACCCTGGGCGAAGGTGAAGTAGAACACGAACGCCCTCTCGCCGGTCGTCAGATTCTCCCAGTAGATGGGGTCATCGACGCCCTCGGCATAGACGGTGGCGGTCAGGTTCTGGACCTCGTCGGAGTCGAACACGATGAAGGCGGTCTGGGGAGAGATGTCGGTAATCTCACTGGCATTCCTGTCGGATTCCAGAGCGTCAAAGGCCTTGTCGATATCGGTCCTGACATCGGATGCGGTCTCACCGTATCCGCCCACAGGCTGGGGCTTCACATTCAGGGTCTTGCTGTCAAAGGCACTGTATCCATCGGCGTAGTTGGATGCGAAGTATGCGATGACGGAGTAGCTGCTGCCGATGTCCCCGACCTCGATCCTGATGGTCTCGGAGGATCCGAAGCCGCCGTTGGTGATGGCGTTGGAGGCGACGACATAGTGCTGTCCGTTAACGCGGATGTCGTAGTAGTGGTTAGCTGTGAGGTTCCTGTAGATGATGCTGTCGCCATCGGCGTAGACGTTCACCTGCGGGGAGCTGACAGTGATGACCAGTTCGGTTCCCTCGACGGTGATGCTGTCGATGGTGTACTGGTCCCTGACATCTGTGATATACAGTGCAATGAAGGTCACGTTTCCGAGCACATCGGTGTACTTGGAGACATCCACGAGGGCTCCGGCGGGGTAGACCACATCGGTTCCCTCGACGAGCCATCCGTAGGCGTCCTTGGACGCGTCGGGCAGTGCGGGAAGGGTGACGTAGTTTCCATCTTTGAGGATGACGGTCTCGTTGTATCCGCCCTCGGCGTAGGGCCAGTCCTCGTCGATGTAGTTGACGTTGTAGGTGCCCTCAGCGCTGATGGCGAATTCGCCGCTGGCTACGGTCGTTCCGTCGACGGTGATGACCATCTCGTAGTATCCGTATGCTCCTGCGGTGTATCCTTCGACGTGGTTCGATTCGAGCCATGTGGCGACACCCTGGCCTTCATCGAAGGAGAAGTACCACGAGTGGATGCCGGCGGTCTTCCAGACGTTGCCCAGAGGTGTCTCGATGTAGACGACGACGGGCTCAGCATCACTGTTAGTCTTCCAGTAGAGGGTTCCGGTGACGACGGAATCGGCGGAGTAGTTCTGTCCGTACCAGACGATCCATCCGGTCTCGGAGGCGACTTCATCGGTGTAGGGGCCGTCCCATTCGATTCCAGCATCGGCCATGTCGTTGTAGACGGTCTCGGCGTCAGCGTCGTATCCAGACGCGCCGGTCCCGGGCACATAGACGGTGGCCTCAGCGATGGGATCCTCGAGACCCTCGACGGTGATCTCGATCCTGTACTCCCCAGGCTGGAACTCCTTTCCAATGTATCCCTCGTATCCCTCTCCATCATATCCGGAGAAGTACCACTTCATGAACCCTGTTCCGTTCCAGACGTCATAGGATTCGGAGTAGAACACATCGTCTCCATAGTAAGCCGTGGCAGTTACTGTTCCCTCGTAGGACTGGGCATTGTACCAGACGATCCACATGGTCTCGGGGGCGATGATCTGGGAGTACTCCATGTCGGGGTCCCAGACGATGCCTGCGTTGGCCATGTCGTTGTAGACGGTCTCGGCGTCGGCATCGTATCCTGCACCGATGGTTCCGGCGATGTCGGCATAGCCGATGTCGACGATGTTCATCACATCCTCTTCCATGTAGTAGAGGACCATGGTGTAGGCTCCGAGTGCGCCGAGCGTGTAGTCGGGCTTCACATCGAGGCTGTTGAGGTAGTTGTCGACTCCTTCGTTCGCATTGAGCGAGAAGTACCAGATCTCATCGCTGGCGGAGTCCGTGAACGCCTGGGTGTAGATCAGGGCAGGAGCGTCCTCGCCGGTGATCTGGTCCATCGTGTAGTGGCCGCCGTAGTACAGCGCATACTGGAGACTCTTGTCGTTGAAGGCGATGGGGTTGGAGATGAGATACATCGTCTTGGGAACCACATCGTCTGTGGTGATACCGCCGAGGTCCACGGTGCTTCCGCTGACTCCGGGTGTGTATGCATCAACTGTCGGGACATATCCCGTGTAGGTCTCATACGTCACGCCGGAGAGGTTCAGCGTGTAGGTCAGGTCGTTGTAGGCCTCACTGGTGAAATCCACCTTGACGGTGATGGTGTCTGTTCCGTTGACTCCGATCTTGGAGAACTGGGGGTATGTGTCATCTTCGGAGCCCTCGATGGGTCCGAAGGGCTTCTCAGCAGCGTTGGTTGTGTTGTTGGTGATCTTCAGAGCGGCGTCCGCCCAGGTGAATCCGCTGGGGAGAACGACCTTGAACGGAAGGTACCAGCCGTTGGAGTCGACCTCATTGTGACCGACGTACCAGGGGAACTCGGTCATGTAGTCCAGGGTTCCGGTGACGTCGATGGCATAGGAGCCATCCTCCTGGAGCTCGGGCTCGGAGAAGACGACATCGGAGACCATCTCGTCGAGCTTGACTCCGAGTTCCGTCTCGTATCCCCACTCGGTGAACTCATCCTGGGTGATGACATCGACGGCAGCCGTCAGGTCGGCGGTGATTCCGCTGAACTTGAACGTGTAGTCGGTGGCCGCATAGTTGCCGCTGTCATCGACGGTGAATGTTACGACGACGTCATCGATGTCGGTGAGGCTGTCGCCGAGGCAGAGCGTGATCTTTCCGTTGTTGTAGTCGCCGTTGACGATGGTGGATTCGGAGATCTCAGCCACGGTCATGGGCGTCTTGACACCAGACACCCACTTCTGGGCGGTCATGTCGAAGGTGATGTAGTACTTTCCGTCGTCTCCGACGGTCGCCTTACCATCAGTGACTGTGATGGTGTTGCCGTCGGCACTGGTGGCAATGTCGAAGGCACTGTTGGTGAAGGAGGCCTCGGATTCGGCAGGGTTGATGACGAGGTCGTAGTAGATGTAGTTTCCAGGACCAGCGGGTCCACTAACCGTTGAAGTGAACTGCACATAAGCGCGAATGGCGTACTCATAGGTCCTGGCATCCGTGAGATTCTTCCAAGGGTTGACAGACTCGATTCCGGTTTCGGTCTCCAAAGTATCAGAGGTCATGAAGACCTCGAACGTGTAGTCTGCACTCCATCCCTCATCGAAGGTCTCGATGTAGAGGTGGATATCACTGTCCCTGTACGGGGTTCCCCTGTAGGTGAGCTCCGAGATGGCGACACCGTACTGGACGGTCTCTCCGGTCGATGTGGGGAAGTGGTAGATGGTATAGACGTTGGCGGAGTCGTAGTTCTTGACGAACGCTCCGTCGGCGAAGTCGGGAATGAAGGTATTGTCCGTGGGTGTTCCCGAAGCGCCGGTGTTGTAGAACTTCGCATTCGCGCTGGTGTATACAATGTTGGAACCGGTCTCGGTCTGAAGCCCGTTCAAGGTGATCTTCACGGGTCCGCCAATGGAGAGCTTGCTGTCTTTGGGGACGATGAGTCCGTTCTCTCCGGCTGCGTAGACGTTGAGGATGTGTTCGCCCATGTCCAGGTCGAATCCGTTGAGGTCGATGGAGGCGGCGATTGCTCCGACGTTGCCGGTGGCGACGATGTCCCCGGTCAGGACGATCTCCTTGACCTGGGTGCTGGAGGCGGCTGTGGAAAGGTCTTCATAGTTGTCG
>CAZLMR010000089.1:0-5417 GCA_964560575.1 uncultured Methanomassiliicoccales archaeon
TTGATCCACTGCATCAACAAGATCCTGCAGCCGAGTTCCGGCACGGTCATGATAGACGGGAAGGACGTCAAGGACATATCCATCAAGGATCTGGCAAAGGATGTGGGGTACGTCCCGTACTCCGCAAACGACACGTTCCCGCTGTCGGTGGTCGACACCGTCATGATGGGGAGGCATCCGCACGCCAGATGGAACACCCTCGACAGGGACCTGGACATCGTCTACGACACCCTCAGGATGCTGGGAATTTCTCATCTGGCCATGCGCCAGTTCAACGAGCTCTCTGCCGGTCAGCACCAGAAGGTGATGCTGGCCCGCGGTCTCGTCCAGGAGCCGGAGATCCTGCTCCTGGACGAACCCACATCCAACCTGGACGTCCGTCATCAGTTGGATGTGACCAAGATGCTCAAGAGGCTCTCGGAAGAGAGGGGGATCCTGATCGTGATGATCAGCCATGACATCAACATCGCCGCCAAGTTCGCGGACAAGGTGATCCTGATGTTCCAGGGCAGGATCTTCGACGCCGGAACGCCGAACGAGGTCATCACGGAGGACAACCTCCGTACCGTCTACGGCGTGACGTCCAGGATAGTCGACGACGACGGCAGGCCCCATGTGATTCTGAAAGACGCCCTTCCGATGACCGAATCGTGCAACCCGTCCGCAGTCATGGCTGCGATCAGGGCCAGGAGGGCCTCGGAGGCCGCCGCCTCACAGGATGTCAGGGGTCGTGCCTGAAACTTCTCACGGATGACGGCGGCAGTAAGCCAGGGCCGTCAGGAAGATAGAATGGATAAGAAAACCACAATGATTGCAGCGATCGTGGTGGTGGCCGTCATAGTGATTGCCGCCGCCGCTGTGGCGCTGACACGCAACGGGGGCTCAAGCGACCCGAACGAGTCCATCGCCTCGCAGCTCCAGATCATGGGCAACGCGAATGACGACTACACCATCGATTCCGCCGACATGGAGATAGTCGACGGCATCCTCGCGGGCGACATCTCGTTCTCGGATTACCCTCTGGCCGATGCCAACAACGACGGGGTCGTGGACGACAGCGACAAGGCCCTGCTCCAGGACATCATCGACAGGAAGAACGGGATCACGGTGAACGTGATCTGTCTCGACAGGTTCGGGAACAACACCGTGGTGCCCTGCGAGTATCCTCTCAGGAACGTCGTCACATATGCGACCAACATGCAGATGCCCACACTCTACGCCAACGGGGGCCAGTACATCGCCGGATACTTCTCCAGCAGCTACAAGGTCGCCGAGGGATCGATCAACCCCGACGCGGTGGATCTCCAGGGAAGCTCCAGGGAGATCTCGGACGCCTCCTGGACTCTGTTCACTCAGCTGGATTCCAGTGTCGAAGGTGGCGTCGGGGCGTTCCTGACGGACTACAGCGCGGTGGCGCAGATCACCGACCTCCGCCAGAGCGACCTGGATGCGGCGGGCATCCCGCTCATCATCTATCCGTCCGCCAACGCCGCAGACGAGATCACCACCGTCCTGACCCTGGGATTCCTCTTCGGCGGGGACTGCGAGGACCTTGGTGTGAGATACGCCCAGGCCAGCTGGGATGTTATGAACAGGATCGAGGCCGTCACCGGGGATCTCTCCGATGAAGAGCGGTCCACGTACATCTGCTGCACGATGTGGATCTACATCTGCGAGCGCGATTCCACCTTCAACACCACCGCGACCGATGCGGGAGGGAACTGGTACGGGAACGTCAACTCCGAGTTCGGATCCACGTACGAGGGCGACGGCTCCACATCCATGTCCAGCGTTGAGGCTCTCTCCAACTACACCGGTATCGACGCGGTCATCAACAACCGTTCGATGGACTGGGGTCTGGACCAGTCGGAGATGGAGTCCACGGTCCTGAACTGCTGGGAGAACGAGAGGAACGGGCATCCCGTCTACGAGTACTTCAGGGGACTCGAGGACAGCATGGTGTTCGTCAACAACCTGCTGCCGGGTGCAGTGAAGCTCGCGTACATGGCACACGCCCTCTACGGCGACGACTTCTCCATGGAGTGGGCCGACGGCGTCCTTCAGGACTTCATCGACCTCGGAACCGAGCCGCTGAAGGGACAGACGATGGACACGATTCCCGCGTACATCGACTACTCCGACTACCAGGCCGTCAAGGGCTGATCAAACGGGGCTCCGCCCCTTACCTTCCCGATACCATGGATAACGACAACCCCCTGTCCAGGGACGAGCTCAGGACAGAGTACCACCGCGGGATCGCCGTCAAGCTGGCATTGATCGCGATCAGCGTCGTGGGTATCGTGCTCTTCGTGGGACTGATGTCCATCTCGAACTACGAGGGCATCGGACTCAGGGAGACCTACGAGATCATCTGGAACCACCTGTTCGGCGACGGCTACGAGACCGGCACGCTGCAGTGGTGGGCAGACCGCTACATCTGGAACACCGCCATGCCCCATGCGCTGGCAGCCATCATCGCCGGGGCCGCATTGGCCGTCTGCGGAACGATGATGCAGGCGACCATGTCCAATCCGCTCGCGGACCCCTACAGCACGGGGATATCGTCCGGAGCGTGCTTCGGAGCCATCAGCGCCATTGTGATGGGGGTGTCGTTCTCCACCGTAGCCGGTGAGATGGGGATCGTGGTCAACGCGTTCGTCGGGGCCCTTGTCCCTGCGCTTCTAATCATCGTCCTCTCCCAGAGGATACGGATGACTCCGGCGACCCTGATTCTGCTGGGGACCGCAGTGTCATACTTCTTCAACTCGATGGTCACGTACGTGATGGTGACCACGGATGCCGACACGCTCCAGAGCGCCTATCTGTGGCAGGTGGGGAGCCTGGACGGGATGACCTGGAGCTCCCTGCCCATCATGGCGGCCGTCACCGTCGTCGGTGCCGTCACCGTCATGGTGCTGTCCTCGAAGCTCAACATCATGTCCCTCGGGGACAACAGCGCCATAAGCCTGGGTGTGGACATCCAGAAGTTCAGGCTAGTGTGTCTGATCCTGATGGCCGTCATGACGGCTGCGATCGTGTCTTTCACCGGGATCCTGGGGTTCATAGGGCTTGTCGCGCCGCACCTGGTGAGGCTGGTCATAGGTTCGGACAACCGCTTCGTGGTTCCGCTGTCGATGGCTGTCGGGGCCCTTCTGATGCTGGTCTCGGACTATCTAGCGTTCCAGTTCGCCAGCATACCGGTGGGGGTGGTCCTCAGCGTCATCGGCAGTCCTGTGTTCTTCGCGCTGATAGTATGGCAGAACAAGAGGACGGGGGCGATATACTGACCGAGGGCGAGTACTCCGCATCGAGGCGCGAATACCGTTCCGCGAACAGGAGGAAGATGCTGATCATAGCAGCCCTGGTGCTGCTGGCGGCAGGGGCGTTCCTTCTGACTCTTGGGTTCGGGATCTACGAGATCACGGTGCCCGATGCGATATCCACCCTGTTCGGACATCTGACCGGGGGGTACGTCGACGAAACCGACGACTACTATGTCTGGGACGTCCGCACCCCCAGGGCGATAGCGGCGATCCTGGTGGGTGCCGGACTGGCGGTCGCAGGCGTGATCATGCAGAACGACTTCAAGAACCCGCTCGCGGACCCGTACACGATGGGTATATCCTCGGGTGCTTTCTTGGGCGCCACGCTGAGCCTGGTCTTCGGGATATCCATCATACCGATGCTCTCCGGAGGCAACGCGACCGTGGTCAACGCGATGGTGTTCTCCCTCATCCCGACCGCCATAATAATCGTGGTCTCCCGCTTCAGGAAGATGACTCCCGTGGCGATGATCCTTACGGGGATCGCCGTGATGTATCTCTTCAGCTCGATCACGCAGATCATACTGGTCTCTGCCTCGTCCGAGTCCCTGGCGGATGCGTACCAGTGGAGAGTGGGGTCCCTGAGCAGGGTCGGTTGGGATTCCCTGCCGGTGATGCTGGTGGCGGACGTGGTGCTGATCGCCATCCTGTGGTTCCTCTCCGGGAAGCTGAACGTCATGTATGCCGGGGACAGGGGAGCCCAGACCCTCGGCGAGCATGCGCAGAAGATCCGCGTGGCCACGTTGGTCCTCGCATCCCTGATGACCGCATGCCTGGTATGCTACACTGGGACCATCGGATTCATCGGTCTGGTGGGACCGCACGTCGCCAGGATTCTCGTGGGTTCCAACAACAGGTATCTGATCCCGGCGTCGGCTGCGTTCGGAGCGGCGTTCATCATCCTGGCGGACACGGTGGCGAAGGTGAGCGGCCCCAACGGGCTGCCCGTCGGGGTGATATGCTCGATGATCGGGGGACCGCTGTTCATCTGGATTCTCGTGAAGCAGAGGAAGAGCGCCTGGGCATGAGGCGGGCGACTGAAACGCTAGAGGAAGATCAATGACGGTGATCTATTGAACGACATAATCATAATCTCGGGTCTCACGAAGTCCTTCGGCGACAAAATCGCTGTGGATAATCTGGATCTGAGGATCCGCGAGGGGGAGCTGTTCGGCTTCCTTGGACCCAACGGCGCCGGGAAGACGACAACGGTCCGCTGCATAGCTACGCTGACGAACTACGATTCGGGGACGGTGATCGTCGATGGTTACGACCTTGCGAGCAACCCGATCGAGGCCAAGAACCGGCTGGGTGTCATCCAGCAGCAGATCTCCCTGGACAAGGACCTCACCATCAGGGAGAACATGACGGCGCATGCCATGTACCATATGATGGGCAGACGCGAGCGCGAGGAAAAGATCGCGGAGCTAACGGATTTCTTCGGTCTAGGTGAGTACCTGGACAGACCGGTGGACTCTCTGTCCGGAGGATGGAAGAAGCGTGCCGCGATAGTCTGCGCGATGCTCCACGACCCGAAGGTCCTCTTCCTGGACGAGCCGACGTCGGGTCTTGACATAAACGCACGCAGGCTGCTATGGGATGTGGTCAAGTCACTGCATTCCAAGGGCACGACCGTCTTCCTCACAACACATTACATCGAGGAGGCGGAGGCCCTCTGCGAGAGGGTCGGCATCATCGACCACGGCAGGATAATCGCCCTGGACGAGCCGAAGAGGCTGTGTGAGAGGGTGGGGTCGGTGACGGTAGAGTACATGGACGAAGGCAGGACTGTCTACCGCCACTTCCCGGACAGGGACGAGGCGCAGGCGTTCGCTGCTACCCTCAGCACCGATGACGAGATAAGGATCAGGAGGACGAACCTGGAGGACGTGTTCGTCGAGCTGACCGGGAAATCGGTGGGGTGACATGATGACTCTGGATTTTCTCAGGCAGGTGTACTATGTAGCCTGGGGCGACATGAGGTTCCTGAGGCACAACTTCGCGAACATCCTGGTCATGAGCATCATGAGCCCCATCCTCTATCTGATAGCGTTCGGCTTCGGCCTCAGGACCGGGGAGACGAGCATCGGCGTT
>CAZLMR010000090.1:0-5404 GCA_964560575.1 uncultured Methanomassiliicoccales archaeon
GGTACATAGCGCCGTTCATCAGGGGCAAGGATGTGGATCCGGCCGTCGTATGCATGGACGAGCTGGGGAGATGGGCGATAGCCCTGCTGTCCGGGCACATAGGCGGATGCAACGAGCTGACGGTCAGGATAGCCAACGAGATGGGTGCCGAGGCCATCGTCACGACGGCCACGGACCTGAACGGCAGGTTCTCCGTGGACACCTTCGCCGCCAGGAACGATCTCAGGATCTCGTCGCTGAGGATCGCCAAGGACGTCTCCGCGCGTGTTCTCGACGGAAGGTTCGTCGGATTCAGAACTGAAATTCCAATAGAAGGGGATGTCCCCGACGGCATTACCATCGCCGACGAGGGGGAGTTCGGGGTGTGCGTCTCACGCGACCCCTCGTTCAGACCCTTCGGTACCACGCTCTCCCTGACGCCCATGGACATCGTCCTTGGGGTCGGGTGCAAGAGGGGCACCGATCCAAAGAAACTTCACGATTTCATATCTGAGACGCTGGAAGGCCTCGCCGTTGCACCCGAGAGGGTGGGTGTCGTCACCAGCATCGATCTGAAGAGGGACGAGGAGGCGGTGGTCGGACTCGCCCGCTCGCTCAGGTCCAAGTCAGTGTTCTACTCATCGGAGGAGCTCAACTCTCTCGAGGGGGACTTCTCCAGCTCGAAGTTCGTCCGTTCCGTCACCGACGTGGACTGCGTCTGCGAGCGCTCGGCCGCGAAGGCGTCGGGCGGAAACCATTTCATCTTACGGAAGACCGCCCGCGACGGGATGACCGTGGCGGTCTGCATCCGCGACATTTCACCGAGGTTCGTTTGACATGAAGCGCATTCTGATTTTCTCAGGGACCACAGAGGGAAGGGAGCTGGCCGAGTGGCTGGACTCGCAGGGCGTGATGGTTCACGTCAGGGTCGCCACCGAGTACGGAGCGGTCGTCATGGAGCCCAGCGCAAACATAGACGTCCGCGTCGGAAGCTGCGGCGGAGCCGACGGCATCGCCGGGGTCATCGACGAGCTGTCGATCGGGATCGTCGTGGACGCCACCCATCCCTACGCCCTGAACATCACCAGGCACATACGCGAGGCCTGCGAGAGGACCGGCGCGGAGTACATCAGGCTGAAGAGGCCCGACTCCGAGGGCGACACCGACGGCGTGGTCCGCTTCGACACCCTGGAGGACGCCGTCGAGTACCTCAAAGGCACCGAGGGGAGGATACTCGCATCCACCGGATCCAACGAGCTGTCCCTCTACACGAGGATACCCGATTACACGGAGAGGGTGGTGGCGAGGGTGCTCTCCACCGTCGAATCCGTACAGAAGTGCGCCGTGCTGGGGTTCGAGGGCAGGAACCTGATATGCGCCCAGGGCCCGTTCTCCGAGGAGATGAACGTCGCCATGCTAAAGCAGGTGGATGCCAGGTTCATGGTCACCAAGGACTCCGGAGACGCGGGAGGATTCGTAGAGAAGGTGCGCGCCGCGAGGAGGGCCGGAGCCACGCTGGTGGTCATCAACAGGCCCGAGGACTCCGGACTGGACTTCCGCCAGGTGCAGATCCGCCTCGCACAGGAGCTGGAGTTCCCGTTCTCCGGCATCGAACCGGAGGCCCCGAGGCTCGGGAGGCGCAGGGTCTCCCTCATCGGCATCGGCATGGGTCCGGGGGACCTGACGGAGAGGTCCGCCTCCATCGTAGCCGGCGCCGACCTGCTGGTGGGCGCCAAGAGGATGCTCGAGGCTGTGGACTCCGTCGGAAGGGACACCCTCACCGAGTACAGGTCCGACGCCATCGTCGGATACCTGGACGAGAACCCCCGCTACAGGGACGTCGCCGTCCTCCTCTCCGGGGACGTCGGATTCTACAGCGGAGCGAGGGGACTCCTCGAGAGGCTCGACCGCAACGTGTACGATGTGGTGGTCGAACCAGGCATATCCTCTATAGTGTACCTCTGCGCCAAACTGGGGACGACCTGGCAGGACGCATACCTCACGAGCTGCCACGGCAGGGACTCCAACATCGTCAACCTCGTGGGCACCCGCGCCAAGGTGTTCACGCTCCTGTCCGGGCAGGACTCCGTGCATGAGATGTGCAGGCAGCTGTTCGAATACAACCTGAACAGCGTGTCCGTCACCGTGGGGCAGGACTTCGGGTATCCCACCGAGAGGATATTCACCGGATCGCCCTCCCAGTGCCTGGACGAGGGCTTCGGGGACCTGTGCGTCGCGCTGATCGTGAACCCCACACCCGACACCAGGAACTCCATATCGATACCGGACGAGGCCTTCACCCGCGGCGACGCGCCGATGACCAAGAGCGAGGTAAGGACGCTGTCCGTGGCCAAGCTGAAGCTCTGCAGGGACTCCGTCGTGTACGACATCGGCGCCGGCACCGGTTCGGTGTCGATTGAGATGGCACTGACCGCTTACCTCGGGAAGGTGTACGCCATAGAGAGGGAGGACATCGCCGCGGACCTGATAGAGATCAACAAGCGCAAGTTCCAGGCCGCCAACCTCGAGGTCGTGAGGGGGCTCGCCCCGGAGGCCATGAGGGACCTCCCGGCCCCGACCCACGCGTTCATCGGCGGTTCCTCCGGGAACCTCAGGTCGATCGTGGAATGCCTGCTGGAAAAGAACCCGGACGTCAGGATCGTCATAAACTCGGTGACGATAGAGACCATGGCCGAGACCATGCAGGTCGTCAAGGAACTGAACCTCGTAGAGGAGGAGATCGTCAACGTCACGATCGCCAAGTCGAGACGCCTCGGCAGATACCATCTGATGACCGGGCAGAACCCCGTGTACATCGCGGTGGTGAGGGGCAGATGAGGCTGCCGAGGTTCATGATAGCCGCGCCCGCCAGCGGTTCCGGCAAGACGCTCGTCACCTGCGGGATCCTGCAGGCGCTCGTCAACCGTGGACTGAAGGTGGCATCGTTCAAGTGCGGCCCCGACTACATAGATCCGATGTTCCACTCCAGGGTCATCGGCGCCAGGTCGAAGAACCTGGACGCCTACTTCGTCGGAGAGGACACCCTCAGATACCTGTTCGGAAGGACCGCCGAGACCTGCGACATATCCGTCGTCGAAGGCGTGATGGGATTCTACGACGGCATGGGCATAACCGATTCGAGCGCGAGCTCCCACGACGTGTCGCAGAAGCTGGACATCCCCGTGGTGCTGCTCCTGAACTGCAGAGGCGCCAGCCTCTCCGTCATACCGATGCTGAAGGGCTTCCTGGAGTTCAGGCCGAACAACATAAAGGGAGTGATATTCAACAACATGTCCCAGAGGGTCTACGAGGAGATCGCGCCCCTGGCCAGGGAGATGGGTGTGGAACCCGTGGGCTACGTCCCGAAGGTGTCGGACCTGGTGCTGGAGAGCAGACATCTCGGCCTGGTCCGCCCGTCGGAGATCGAGGAGCTCAAGGACAAGCTCAACAGGCTCGCGGAGGTGCTGGAGGGGACGCTGGATATCGACCTCCTGATGGGCATCGCCGGCTCGGCACCCGAGATGGGGTACTCCGCTCCGGAGGTCCGGAGGATCGACGGGAAGGTCAGGATCGGCCTGGCCGCAGACGAGACCTTCTGCTTCACATACGAGGACAACATCGAGCTCCTGGAGAGATGCGGTGCGGAGATCGTCAGGTTCTCGCCGATGACCGACCAAGGGCTTCCGGATGTGGACGGGATCGTCCTCTCGGGAGGGTATCCGGAGCTGCACTCCGCCGAGCTGGAATCCAACGCCTCCATGCTCGATGACATCAGGGAGAAGGTCGCAGGAGGCATGCCATGCATCGCCGAATGCGGCGGATTCATGTACCTCCACGACGAGATGGAGGATTCCGACGGTAACATGCACAGGATGTGCGGCGTCATCCACGGAAGCGTGAGGAACACAGGCAGGCTGACGAGGTTCGGATACGCCACGTTCACCCCGCTGAGGGATGACGGGCTCACCGGAGGGAGCCTGTCCATCAAGGGACACGAGTTCCACTACTGGGACAGCGACAACTGCGGATCCGATTGGAAGGCTGTGAAGGCCAACGGAAGGGAGTACGAATGCATCCACGACACCGGCACGATGGTCGCCGGGTACCCCCATCTCTACTACTACTCCAACCCCGAGTTCGCGACGAGGTTCCTGGAGAGGTGCCTCGAGTACAGGAGATGATGTGACGCACACCCCGTCATGTGCGGGCACGTATATCCGCTTAAATCCTCAAAAGGGAAACCGTCTCTCGTGATGAAGGAGAACATCGCATGGTTCATCCTCCATGAGGTCGGGTATCAAAACGAGACCATATTGAGCAGGATTGAGAGTTACAGGACAGGATCCTCGATCATAGGGGCCATAGCCTGTGCAGTGATCGTCGCATGCATGGGATTACCGACAATGTCTCGTATCCTGATATCGGTACTCATGCTCGCATCAACACTTCTGTGCATCATCATTGTAAGTTGGACTCGCAACTCTTCACTGGGAGTCGAAATGTTCGACAATAGGACAAGGGTTAGAGATTTATCATCCGCCATCGATATTGTGATTGACAGTAGGGCGACTTCGCTCCGGAAGAACATAGTGCTGGATGATAGGATACTGACCCTATGGAACAGTACACTGATATTGTTCGGCATCGCTCTTGTCCTATTCGTTCCCAGGTGATGGCATGAGCAGCAAATTCAAGGTAATGACTGCAAAGGAACTGGCGAAGGAATATGAGAGACAGCTGAAAGAGCAGGATATCAAGGACGGAGTCAAAAGGACCAGATGGCAGAGGTTCAAGAATTGGATCAACGGGACCCCGTACCGTCGCTACGATTGACGGATGGAATCCCCGCCAGCCATCTCCATCGGAAGGGTCTGGATGGGTGCGGGACTACGCCGCACCCTCCATTTTTGTTTTGTTTCAGTTGAACTCGATCGGAACGGCCTTCGCCAGCTCCTCGTCGGTCTTGGAGACTATCCACCAGAACGGCCTCGCCGCAGACATGCAGTCGTCACCGTAGGATGACACTGCGA
This sequence comes from uncultured Methanomassiliicoccales archaeon, assembly GCA_964560575.1. Classification (GTDB taxonomy): domain Archaea; phylum Thermoplasmatota; class Thermoplasmata; order Methanomassiliicoccales; family Methanomethylophilaceae; genus Methanoprimaticola. The sequence continues at coordinate 5,010 of CAZLMR010000090.1, forward strand.
AGTACCTCACATCGGAGAACAGCGACTCGGCAACCCTGACGAACCCGTCCTGACCGTTTTCCACGAGGTACCTCCTGACATCCGAGTCCTTGAGCCTGGGATTGACGATGTCGTTCCTGGTGGCCACGATGGCGAACGGCACATCTGACGACTTGTTCGGGCTCTTGCCGGTGATCTGCGAGTACATGAAGTGGAAGGACTCGAACACGTCCATCGGCGATGCCCCCTTCCTCTGCCTGGTGAGCGATATCGGATCGAAGGCGAAGACTATGCCGTCCGTGTAGTTGTAGTACTCCTCGAACAGGGCCTTCCCATCCCTGGGCTCGAACTCCTGCCCAGAGATGTCGTTGATCATGAGCTCCTTGTCCTGCATGGTCCTGGACCTGAGGAACAGG
>CAZLMR010000091.1:0-5268 GCA_964560575.1 uncultured Methanomassiliicoccales archaeon
GAGTTCTCCCCGTACTGGTGGATCATGTCCTCCTTCAGCTCGTCGGCGAGGCCGATGATCTTGACCGCCTCGAACTGGCATTTGTTGACGCAGATGCCGCATCCCTGGCAGAGGGTCTCTGAGATGATCGGTTTTCCCCTCTCGCCGAATGTGACGCATTCCACTCCCGTCCTGTTCAGGGGGCAGAACTTGGCGCACTCCTGGTTGCATTTCTTGTTCTGGCATCTGTCTATCAGCACTGCCGCTATCCGCATGGTCGCGCCCATCTTTTTTTATAATTTATATGTGACGACTGGATGTGTTTCCGGACATCGGTCGGGGACGTCCCCGTCGACAGGGATGCCGTCATGCACGACACCTTCAGACACATCCACGTGAGTCGTGAACGGGGCGCGCGGAGGATCGTCTGGACATCTGTCCGCCTCCGGAGCGGACATGCCTGACGCCACAATTTATATTCGGCCAGCAATGGCGACGTGATGACCGACGAGACCGCGGGGACGAGGACGCTGCTGGGCGACCAGAGGAAGGGAGTGATAGCGCTCGCCATCCCCATCGGTGTCGCGCTGTTCTTCCAGCAGCTGAACAATATCGTCGACAGCCTGTGGGTCGCCGGTCTGGGCGGTTCCGCCATGAGCGCCCTGGGGATCGTATATCCGATCTACACGATTCTCATAGGGATCGGAAACGGTCTTGGGATAGGGGTCGGGGCGGCCATAGCCAGGAACATAGGCCAGCGCAACCATGCCGACGCGAACAGGTCCGCCGCCCAGGGGGTGTTCATAACGGCGGTCGTGAGTATCATACTCACGCCGATACTCCTGCTCACGGCGGAGTACACCATGGTCCTGATGGGAGCGGGGGACACGGTCGGGGACTGTCTCGACTACGCGTACCCGATCTACCTGTCATCGTTCTTCGTCATCCTCAGCGGGGTGATGTCCGGGATGCTTCGCGGCGAGGGCGCCGCCAAGCGCTCCATGGCCATCCAGGTCATAGGCGCGCTGGTCAACATCGTCCTGGACCCCGTGTTCATCTACGTCCTGGACATGGGCGTCGCGGGCGCCGCCTGGGCGACCGTGGTCGCATTCATCGTGTCCTGCGCCATCGCGTCCTACTGGTACCTCCGCGGCAAGGGCATGTACATAAGCATCCGCAGGTCCGACTACCGTCCGGACATGAGGATCTGCAGGGGCATCATGTCCGTCGGCGGCCCGGAGGCACTAGAGCTGTCGATCATGTACCTGTTCAACATCTTCCTGAACTACATGGTCATCGAGTGCGGCGGCACCGACATGGTCGGCCTGTATTCCACCGGCTGGAGGGTGGCCAACTTCATACTCATCATCGCACAGTCCATGGGAGGCGCGATGGTGGCCGTCTGTGCGGCGGAGTACGGCATGAAGAGGTTCGACATGATCCGCGATGCTTTCGCGTACTCTGTGAGGACCTCGGTGATATGGACCCTGGCACTGTCCGTTGTCCTGGCCGTCGGCGCAGGCGCGCTTTCCACGGTGTTCACGATATCGGACGACCTCGCGTATCTCCACGACGACATGACCCAGATGTTCTACTTCTTCGCCGTCTTCCTCCCGGTGATGTCCCTCGTCTACACGGGATCATCCCTGATGCAGTCCATAGACAAGGCGACGGGCGGCATGGTCAACTCGCTCGCCAGGAACATAATCATGAGCCTGGCGTTCCTCGTCGCCACGGTCTCGTTCGGTACCCTCACGTCCCTCTGGTGGGCCATGACGCTCTCCGAGATCCTCGGCGGTGTGATGATGGGCGTCCATGCGGTCATCGTGCTCCGCAGGACGGAGGCCCGCGAAGGCGGGTTGGCCCCGGTATCATGATTGGTCCTGACCACCTTATAATGCAGTGATCCGATTATGGATGCATGTTCCAACTGGCGGTCTACGGCAAGGGCGGCATAGGGAAATCTACGATGTCCGCCAACATCTCCCTGATGCTGGCACAGCGCGGCCACAGGGTCATGCAGATAGGGTGTGACCCCAAGCACGACTCCACGAGGCTGCTCCTGGGAGGAGGGTCCCAGAGGACGGTCCTGGACTATGTCCGCGATGTACCCGAATGCGACCGCAGATTGGAGGACGTCATGGTCGAGGGCTCCGAAGGGGTCTTCTGCATCGAGTCCGGTGGTCCCGAGCCGGGGATCGGATGCGCCGGACGCGGGATACTGACCGCATTCGAGACGATCGGCCGTCTAGGGGCAGACAGGACCGGGGCCGACGTGAGGCTCTACGACGTCCTGGGAGACGTCGTGTGCGGAGGGTTCGCCGTACCCCTGAGGGAGGAGAACGCCGACGGCGTGATCATAGTGACATCCGGGGAGTTCATGGCCCTGTACGCCGCGAACAACATCATGAAGGGCATCAGGAGGTTCACTCCGGAGAGGCCCCGTCTGATAGGCATAGTGCTGAACTCCCGTGGTGTGGAAGGGGAGAAGGAGACCGTCGCCAGGTTCGCCGCGGCAACGGGCACCCGTGTCATCGCGACCGTCCCCAGGGACAGGCTGTTCGCATCCGCCGAGGCTGCAGGCCATACGGTGTGCGAACTGTTCCCGGACTCCCCGTCCGCCGATGCCATCAGGAGGATAGTGGACCGCGTCGAGGCGGTGATGGCCGGCGACGTCATGGACATCCCCCATCCATTGGACGACGACCAGCTCTCGGACCTCGCGGCCGGAAGGGAGATTAGGCCGAGTGCTCGAATCCCGACGGATGTGCCCGTTTGCTCAGGGTGCGGGCACTATCCGTCTTCCAGGCAGAAGTACTCGTGCGCGTCCTGCGGCGCCGTCATGGCGCTGGCCAGGCTCAGGGACACCGCGGTGGTGATACACGGCCCCCGCAGCTGCGCCTATCTCATGGATTCAGCATACCTCAGCACCGTGGCCGACCTCTACACCGGCGGCGTCTACGACGATTCGATGCCGGATAATCTGTACTCCACATGCATGGACGACAACTCGGCGATTTTCGGGGGAGCGGAGAGGCTCAGGGACATCCTCGACCGCGCCGGGTCGGACGGGTTCAGGGAGATGGCTGTCGTGACGACATGCGTCTCCGGGATGATAGGCGACGACTGCGATGCAGTAGCCAGGGACTATGAGGCCGCCCATCCCGACACGAGGGTGACCGTCATCCACACCGACGGCGTCATCGGAGGGGACTACACGGACGGGATGGAGAGCGTGGTCTCCGAGCTAATCGATTCGATGGACCCGGATACCGTGCCAGTGCCGGGGACGGTCAACTTGGTCGGAGCGTCCTTCTTCGATCTCCAGAGCCCGGAGGCGGCCGGGGAGCTCTCCCGCATGCTGTCCGTGTTCGGCCTGAGAGTCAACTGCCGCTTCCTGGACGACACCGCGATGGGATCCGTGCGGGGATTCGGCACAGGGTCGATGGACATCATTCTGAACGAGCTCCGCGCGGAGGACTACGAGGATGCCATATGCGCCAGGTTCGGGACCGTGCGTCCAGTTGTCAGGCTCCCGACGGGACTGGATGAGTACATCGGATGGCTGCGCAGGATGTCCGATGCTGCCCATATCCCATGCGATGAGGAGGAGAGGTCCGCCAGGAAGGCTCATGAAGATTTCGTAAGATCGCACAGGTCGGTGTTCGAGGGGAAGAGGGTGATACTGTCGACTACCATATCCCGGAGGATGGACTGGCTCGTGGACATTCTGATCGAGATGGGTGCCGAGGTGGTCCGCTTCGGCTTCACCAAGGGCGCCGACGAGAGATGCGGCGTCACGGCATTGCACAAGGACATGCTCACCTATGATTATGGGAAGAGGGAGATGTCCCGCGACTGGGACGAGCTGCATCCGGACCTGCTGATGTACGACGTCGACATCCCGGACGGATATCCGGGGCGCAGCATCAGGATTGCCAGGATCGGTCCGGGAGTCATGCTCCCGCTCAGGTTCATGGAGTCGGTGTCGGAGGCCCTCTCCACGGAAACAGGAAGGGGGTGCGGACAGTGATCAACGGTCCGGACGGGCTCACCGGTGCGATCATGGCAATCGAGAGCATACCAGGTGCGGACGTCCTGCTCCACGGGCCCGGCGGATGCAGGATCAGGAACTCCCTCCTGTCCATGGCCCTGGTCCCGAGGGGCGACAGGGTCTGGGGTGTGTACAGGGAGCCGTTCTATGGAGGCTACTCGCGTGTGCCCGCCTCGTACATCGACGGAGAGGACTTCGTCGGCGGCGCGATAGGGAAGCTGGAGGAGGCGCTGGACGTGGTCAGGCGCGGAGGCTCCGAGCTCATAGCCGTGATAGACTCCCCAGGAGCATCGCTTATGGCCGACAACCACATGCGGGCGATTACAGACCTGGGCGTCACCGACGACGTCATGGTCCTGGAGGGGAGTCTGATGTCCGAGCCCATGCGCCGTACCTATGGCAGGACCCTCGCCAGGGTGATGGAGCATCTGTCGCCGGTAAGGGACAGGGTGTGCGAGGGGACGGTGTGCATCCTGGGGATGACGGTGTTGGACGCAGGTTGGCAGGACGCCCTGGACGAGCTGGGTTCATATCTGGAGGACATGGGCCTGGAGGTCCTGTGCTCCCCCGGCGCCGGAGCATCGGTGTCCGATCTCAGGGCATCGGTCGAGGCGGAGTACTGCGTGACCGTGTGTCCCGAGTCCAGCGAAGGAATCTTCGATTACTACGAGGAGGCAGGCGTCAAGGTCGTGCGCACCGAAATGGCGCCGGTGGGCTTCGATGCCACCCGCGGATGGATACTGAAGATAGCCGAGGTCACAGGCAGGGATCCCGGGAAGGCCCTGGAGCGCATAGGCCGCAGGATGGAACGCTTCGAAGGCAGGGCCGGCGGCATGAGATACGGGATGATGAGGGTTGAGGGGATGACGTTCTCCGTATGCGCCCCCGGATCCGTCTCCAAGCCTCTATCCGACTGGCTCGTCCAGAGGTTCGGCATGGTCCCCTCGTCGATCGTGGACGAGGACGACCCATACAGGAGGCTGGGATCCGCCGACATCGCCATCTGCGACGGGAACACCGCGCTCAGGATGGAGTCAGGCCGCAGGTGCCGCGCCTCCATCTCCACAGGCGGGGCGGTGATCGGATCGGACGGTTTCATCCCCCGCACGGTGTTCGGCGCCACGGGGGCGGAGTACATCGCAGACACCGTCCTCAGGGCATCCAGAGGACGCTGACCGCCCCGTCGTTGACTATATATTCACGCGCGCGTTCCTACGCGCGGTTATAATGTCCAA
>CAZLMR010000092.1:0-5241 GCA_964560575.1 uncultured Methanomassiliicoccales archaeon
GGGAGCAGTGGGTCAGGGTCACCGCCATGGGAGGGTTCAGACAGGTCGGAAGGTCCTGTTCGCTGCTGACCACCAGGGAGAGCAAGATCCTCATCGACTGCGGACTCGACCCCGGTTCGGACGCGACGCCGTACTTCGGCATCCCCGAGATCCAGCCCCTGGACGACATCGACGCCGTCGTCATCACCCACGCTCACCTGGACCACTGCGGAACGCTCCCCGCCCTTTTCAAATACGGCTACAAGGGGCCCGTCTACTGCACCCCGCCGACCAGGGACCTCATGGCCCTTCTCCAGCTGGACAACATCAAGCTGGGATTCGGCGAGAACAAGAAGACCCCCTACGAGGCTCAGCATGTCAGGCAGGAGATCCTCCACACGATCACGCTGAAGTACAACGAGACCACGGACATCGCCCCCGACGTGAGGCTCACGTTCCACAACGCGGGCCACATCCTCGGATCAGCGATCGCCCACTTCCACATCGGGGACGGACTCCACAACGTCGCGTTCTCCGGAGACACGAAATACGAGAAGACCTGGCTGTTCAACCCCGCCACCAACAGGTTCCCTAGACTGGAGACCCTTGTCATCGAGTCCACCTACGGAGGACACAACGACGTCCAGCCCTCAAGGGCGGATGCGTCCGAGCAGCTCGGACAGTATCTGAAGCAGGCATCCGAGCACGGCGGAAAGGTGCTGGTCCCCGTCTTCGCAGTCGGAAGGTCCCAGGAGGTCATGCTGGTCATCGAGGAGCTGATGCGCAACGGCTCCATCCCCAAGATGCCCGTCTATCTGGACGGTATGATCTGGGAGGCCACCGCCATCCACACCGCATACCCCGAGTACCTCAACAGCCAGCTCAGGACCCAGATCTTCCAGCAGAACGAGAACCCGTTCCTGTCCCCCATCTTCAAGAGGGTCGAGACCGCCGACATGAGAGAGGAGATCTGCCACTCGCCCGACCCGTGCATCGTGCTCGCCACCAGCGGAATGATGTCCGGAGGGCCTGTCATGGAGTACTTCCGCGAGTGGGCCGACGACGAGAAGAACTGGCTGCTGTTCGTCGGATACCAGAGCGAGGGAAGCATCGGAAGGACCATCCAGAGGGGCAGGTCCGAGATCACCATGAACATGCGCGGAAAGCCCATCAACCTGAAGATCAGGATGCAGAGGGAGACAGTCGACGGATTCTCGGGACACTCCGACAGGAAGCAGCTGATGCGCTACATCTCGTCTCTGGAGCCCAAGCCGGACAAGATCATCATCGGTCACGGCGAGGACAGGAAGTGCACGGACCTGGCATCTTCGATATACAAGAAGTTCAACATCGAGACGAAGGCCCCGCTAAACCTCGAGACCATCAGGCTCAGATGAGGAATCATCATTGTTCTCCCCGGCCGGCAGGCCGGGGATTTTATTGTTTAGGAAGAAGGCGGCAAGCCGCCTCGGGTTTGATTAGACGGTGTTCCTGCGACGAATGAGCACCACAGCTGCGATTGCCACCACCAGGATGACAGCCACCACGCATATTATTAGCACTGAACTATCGCTTCCACCATTGGATGTTCCAAGCGCGAAAACCACGATGTCCTCATCGTAGCCCACCTGATACTGGTTGCCAGCGGTTGGCACCATATCGAGTCTCTTACCGTAAGATGTTATGCCGGAAACTGAAGAACTCTCGTCGAAGGAGATCTTGGATCCGACCGCAGTAGCCTCACCGTCAGGAGACAATGTAGATGCCTGCATCTTGTACATCTTAGAACCGGAAGCAGCGTCATTTATGTAGCTGACAGGAGTCTGGTCAATCTCGGACATCATGACCATCAGCGATCCAGACTCCAACTCCTCAAGGTCTACGATGACAGAACCGATGCTGTTAGTTACAGTCAGATCCAAAACAGGCCCGATGTTCCTGGCACCCAGCAACATGGAGACGTCGTCAATGTAAAACACGTCGGCATCACCGATGTCTATGGACAGGCCACCATCGATCTTGACCACATCGTAATCAGCTGGCGCCCAAATCTCCTTGATTTCGGCGTCGTACCGGACATAGTAGTCCCCTCCAGAAAGAGCGACCTGTATGCCGTCGTACCACCCTGCGAACACCATCCCCTCATGGGATGTACTCGCGGACACTGACACTGTCGTCCCGTACTGATATTCGGTCGAAGTTCCATTCAAAGTCAGAACGAAGGTTGCCAGTCCGACTGAGACCCTGATGGTCCCACCGCTCAAATCTGTGAAATTAGCGATGCCATCCTCATCGATTACATAGGGGATGCCTCCTGAGGCAGAATCGTATGGTTCGATCTCAATGTAGTGGTTCTCGCCATACATGTCCGAGCAGAGGACTGCTTCAACAGACACGATGCGCGAACCCTCGTATTCGAACACAGCATCAAATCCCTCATCGCCGTCGACTATGAAGCTGCACTCAAGATCGGAAACTGTGTGGAATCCGTCACCACAGACGTATGCAGTACCTTCGACCTTTCCGCCGAACATGTAGATGTCGCCAACATAGCTGTCGTGGAACTCAACCGTCATACCATCATAGACCTGAATCCCCGATGAGATGAACGTGAGACTGTTCAGGGCTCCATATGTGTTGTGACCCAGTGCGTAGACGTAGTGACCGTTGATGCGCCCGTCTGACGTCGTGGACACGTCGGTTGCCTCGACATATCCCTGGCTGCCATCCATACCCTTCACTTCTGCACGATATGAATCGAACGATACAATGGGCGTCTCGGCGACCAGGACTTCCAAACCCGTGACCTTTTCGGTGATGCTGTCAACAATAACGTCTGGGCCGCTCACTGATATGCTCGCAACCTTCAAGGACGAGAATGTCGACCCGGACACTTTTGCCTCGATGCCCTGGAACTCCATCATACGCTTCTGATAAGCAGAGGCCCCCACAGGGGTCTGGGCATCGATAGAGACGTTTTCCACAGAAATGGTGCCGTCCATGACGGCCTTGGTACCCGAGAAGTCGATGTTCAATCCCTTTGCCTCGGCATCCATTGCCAACGGACTTCCATTAGCGGTAAGATCGAAACCGACGGATTCCAGCGAGACATTGATTCCGAATGTATCGGCCCCAATCTCGAGACACGCGCCGAACTCCTGTGCCGACGCTGAAACTTTGGTCACAACCTTGTCCATGACTGTGGAACAGTTGAGGCTTACAGATTCTGACTCCAGAGAGATGCTCGCCTCAGGCATCGCCTCTCCAGACATAGCGCCTATGTGTACTAGCACTCTGGAATCCGACATTGATGCATCGATTGAGACCCCGGACCCATCCAAAACCTGCTTCAGACTCAGTCTGACGGATTCCACGCCGACCTCGAACGGCTCCCCTTCTGAGCCTCCATCTATGGATATGGGCCTGTCGGCCCCTATAACGATTCTGAGTTCTGTGCTAAGATCCTGGAAATCAGCAGCGATAACGGACTCGGCATTAGACATCGTCACGCTTGCTGAATCTATCTCGAGACCAGCATATGTAAGGAGAGACTCATCGCCCATCTCGAGAGATAGCTTCATGCTCATGTCCTTCATGCTCATCTCCATCATTTCCGGGATCGAAAATCTCGCGGATTCGATCTCTATGAATGAGGGACCACTGCCATTGACATCAGTCAGGAGAATCGTCTGAGTCTCCTCATCTATGATGGCCTTGGCCTCCATCCTAATTCCACTGTACTCCATGTATGCCGCATCGAACGGAAGAGCCGCATCGTAGAACATGGAGGGAATGGACTCGCTGGTCAATTCGGCACTAATAGAGGGTATATTCAATCTCACTGTGACTGCCATGTCGCCCCCTTCTGCACTTACATGAACATCGACCTCTTTCCCGGGACCTCCCTCAGTGATGCCGTTCATCATGGAGAGCTTTCCTCCGTCGCTTATGTCTATGCTCACGGAGCCGCTCATGGTTGCCATATTAATGTCGAATACGAAGTCCATGGATCCTTCGAGTCCTACGTCTACCCTCTCAGTCATCACATACAATGAGCCCATAGACATGACTTTGGATCCTGGCATGAGAATCATGACTGTTCCTGAACCTTCGAGATGCGTGCTACTGTTCACCAATAGCACGGAACCCTGGTTGAAGACGAGACTACCCCCTTCTGTGAAGATTAGATACTTCCCACCCAACTCATATGTGTCACCGTAGGCGAACTCCATAACTTCGCCGATGGTTTCCGCATCGGACGGAGTCGCCTCAGAATCGTCCGAGGCCACGACCATCCCTAGCGAAAGCGCGATCAGGACGGCCAATGAGGCCACCATAGCCGTTTTCGCATTCATTCTATCACCTTTACGAATCAAGCAATCTTATTGCCTGGATTCGTATCGTCATCAGGGAATATAATACAATATAACCTATGAGCTTTCGAGAAACGATGAAATGTGAGAATGAACAGGGTTTGGAAAGAAGTTGATGCCCGTCCTGGGACGGGCAGTTGAGTTTGTGAATCACCAATTAGTAGCCCTGACCTCGAAGAAGGACTGGGCGTGTTTGCAGACGGGGCAGACTGCGGGAGCCTCCTCGCCGATGTGGATGTATCCGCAGTTGCGGCATTTCCACATGGTGACCTTGTCCTTCTTGAAGACCACACCGGTCTCGATGTTCTTCAGGAGGTCGAGGTACCTCTGCTCGTGGGTCTTCTCGATTCCACCGACGGCCTCGAAGAGAGCGGCGATCTCGGTGAATCCCTCCTCCCTGGCGGTCTCGGCGAACTCCTTGTACATGGTGGTGTACTCGTAGTTCTCTCCGGATGCGGCGTCCTTCAGGTTCTCGATGGTCTTGGGAACCTTGTTGTCGTGAAGGGCCTTGAACCACAGCTTGGCGTGCTCCTTCTCGTTCTCGGCGGTCTCGAGGAAGATGTCGGCGATCTGCTCGTATCCCTCCTTCTTGGCCTGGGAGGCGTAGTAGGTGTACTTGTTCCTGGCCATGGACTCGCCAGCGAAGGCGGCCTGCAGGTTTGCTTCAGTTTTGGATCCTTTGAGTTCCATGATTCAACCTCTGATATGCTCTATGGCGAGAAGGTATTTAACGATATTCAACGCCGTTACATCTATGTATGGATGTTAATAAAGTTTATATATTAAATGTAGGAGGACCTGAAAATCCAAGAGAGGATGTTGGAGCCTGTACATCCCATGGAATGTACATGGGGTTCACATGGCGGCCCTCGTAACAGGGGTGCGAAGG
>CAZLMR010000093.1:0-5193 GCA_964560575.1 uncultured Methanomassiliicoccales archaeon
ACTGCAAGGAGTACTTCGGTGCCAAGAGGATGGAGTACGCCACACTGTTCAGGAATATCTGAACGTTCTCAAATCCAGGGGCTCCGGCCCCTTCCATATATCATGTAGAAACGGTGTCGGGCCGTTCATGGACATGACCGATGCCGATGCGCGTCTCTCCCGCGGATGCGCCATACTGTTCACCAGGGACAGCCCGTGCCTGCGCCGGCTCTCCGAGGACCTGAACGCTGCCGACAGGTGCACCATCGTCATCTGGGCACTGGAGAACGCCGCCAGGGTCGCGGCGGATCTGGAGGCGTCCCATCCGGACGATCCCAGACCATCGGCGGCGGTGTCCGTCTGCACTTCGTGGTCCATGGGGGACGTACTGATGCCGGTTGCCAAGAGGGCGATACTGGATGTGCATGCCATGGCCAGAGATATGGAGGACCCTGTCGATGCGGCTCTCTGCCATGCCGTGGGACAGGGTTGCTCCTGCGTCCACACTCCGAAACACGCCCTCGGACTGCCGGTATACGAGCTCACCGCGGCATACATCCGCGGCGATGGGGATCCGGAACGTGTCGTCAGTACTGTCCGGGCCTACGAGGCGTCGCTGGACCGTGCCGGGCGCCTCCGGGCGCCACCCCGGAGGTGGGCCCCTTTCCTGATAGGGCGACGAGTGGGTAGGTTTATCCTGAAAAGGATAACTTTTTCCTGATTATATCATATAAATGATTCTAAATTGCCGTAAAATGCGAGTTTTTTCTTGGTTTTGATTGGATGACAGTGACAACCTATATCAATCGCAAACGACTTTAGGAGATTTGAAGTGGCTTTTTATCCTTTTTAGGATTAAATTGGCGCACAGTATTAAATGTGATTTGTGCGCATGTTGACTCCGGTGTCATACCATGGATAAAAAGATCCTTGCAGTTGTCGCCGTCGTCATCATCGTCGTAGCAGCGGTAGGTGTCTACTTCGCTGTCTCCGACAGAGAGGCGGAAGACAAAGAAATCAACATCATCGGCAGGGTCAATACAGATGGTTCTGCTATCGTGGCAAAACCGTCTGTTGATGTCGATGCGCTGATGACTGTTCAGACAGGCACATACGATGGAGATGAGCCTCACGTCTACGATGAGGCTAGCAATCAGACCTACATCTTCCATGTGGCGGCCTGGGGCGGAATGATCGTCGGAACACCCGGAGTGAATGCTATCCAGCAGATTCAGATGCAGGATTTCGTCACCAACACTCTCGGTCTCGAGTACAGAGAGTACAGGGTCGGTTCCGATCTCAACAGCAACACTGTGTACTACAACTATTCCATCAACTCCTACGACAAGATGTCCAACACCGAGGAGGTTCAGATTGCCATCATGTGGGAGCCCCAGTGTGCACTGGCCAACATCATGGGCGGTTACAAGATCATGGTCACGACCAACGTCCTGTTCCCTGGTCACACCTGCTGTGTCCTCGCTGGATCCCACTCCTGGATGAGCAGCCACACCAACGAGACCGTGAGGTTCCTCGCCGCGTACAACACCGCAGTCGAGCAGATGAACAAGATCATCTCGGAGAAGGACACGAACCCTGAGGCTTACAACGAGCTCATGGACATCGCGGTCAACAACATCAGTTTCCCGTCCGGAACCACTGAGGAGCAGAAGGTCCAGATCATCGAGAAGGCCTGGGAGATCGTCGTCTACAAGTCCTGCGATGACATCACAGCCGCAGATCCGCTGTCCCAGCTGAAGACCGACATCGCCGATCTCGTCGACGACCTGTATGCGAACGGAAACATCAACAAGAATGCCTCCGACCTCGGATTCGATTCCTCCAAAGCATTCGCTGACAAGTATGTTGACAGCAGCTACATCCAGCAGGCTGCAGACTACCAGCTCACCGGTGACGAATCCACTGTGAACATTACCGTGGCAGTCATCAGCGGAGATATCCACCAGCTCGCCATCCACTACGCCATGGCGATGAACATCTTCGAGGAGTACGGAATCAACATCACACTGTCCCAGCAGCCCAACGGGGACGGAGTGGCAGTCGCACTCGAGAACGGTTCGGCCCAGATCGGTTTCATCGGGGCCCCTCCAATGACCATTAAGGTTATTAACAGCGAATATGTGACTGCATGAGGTAATAGCCATGGCCCTTGAGATGAAAGTCGACAAAGAGAGCAAGTGGTTTGCATTAGTCAAGACACTGCTGATCATCATCGTCTCACTGGTGCTTTTTGTGGCGGTGTGGTGGGTCCTCGCTCTTACGCTGGATTTCACCGCTCTGCCCACGCCTGCCGAGACGTTCGATGCACTGGTCGATCTCTTCGCCAACGGGGTTTCATCTGGCAGTTCCTCTACACCATTCTCGACATACATCCTGTCGAGTCTGGAAACCTTTGTTAAGGGAGCCATAGCGGCATTCGTCATCGCGGTGCCGCTTGGTCTCCTACTAGGATACATAAAGACGCTCAGGACGTTCCTCACGCCGTGGATAGAGGTCATAAGGCCGATCGCACCGATCGCATGGGCCCCTATCTTCATAATCTCCATGGGTTATGAACTCGGACCACCACTGGTCGTGTTCGTCGGTATGTTCTTCCCGATTCTCACGAATGTGATGTTCGGAGTCACCAAGATCGACGATGGACTGTTCGATGCTGCGAAGACGCTCGGTGCCAACAAGGCACAGATCTTCATGAAGGTCATATTCCCCAGTTCCGTCCCATTCATGCTGAGTGGACTGAAGATCGCACTCGGAGTGGGATGGATGTGTATCGTTGCTGCTGAACTCTATGCTCCTCCACTCGGAGGAATAGGTACTTTCATCAACACGATGTCCACACAGGGTGCTTGGCCCGAGGTCTATGCGGGACTGATAATCATCGCCGCACTCGGAATACTCACAACCGGAGTCACCGAGTATGCCCACAAGATTGTATCCAAGCACATGGGGGTGGAGTGAATGTCAGATGGAATCAACGAGAGAGTCGATATCACTGCCGAAGACGTTCTGAAATCATGTGAAGGCGAAGTCGCAGTGTCAGATGAGCCTACGACGTACTCAGATGAGGGAGTCTGTGACACAACCGCCATCCAGGAAGGCGAGTCGCACATCAAGATCCGCGACCTTTCGAAGATCTATGTGAGGGATGAGAAGGAGACCGTCGCCATAGAGAACTTCAGTCTCGACATCAAGAAGGGAGAGCTGGTCTCCATAGTCGGTCCCTCCGGCTGTGGAAAGACCACGGTCCTGAGGATGATCGCAGGTCTTCTCGAGCCGACTGCCGGAACCATAACCATCGAGGGACGTCCCTGCACAGGGCCGGGACCCGACAGGGGCATGGTCTTCCAGGACTTCGCACTCCTGCCTTGGCGTACCGTACGCAAGAATGTGGAGCTGGGTCTGGAGATCGCAGGGGTCCCCAAGGAGGAGCGCCGTGCAAGGGCGGAGAAGTATCTCGAGATAGTCGGTCTCGAGAAATTTGCTGACTCGCGTATCAACGAACTCTCAGGAGGAATGAAGCAGCGTGTCGGAATCGCGCGTGCTCTGGTGAACAAGCCTGATGTCCTTCTGATGGATGAGCCGTTCGGTGCCCTTGATGCCCAGACTAGGAACATCATGCAGGCGGGACTCATAAGAATCCTGGATAAGACGGATCAGACCATCATATTCGTCACCCATTCCGTGGATGAGGCAGTGTATCTCTCGGACAGGATCGTGGTCCTGACCAAGAGGCCTGCAAAGATCAAAGAGGTCATCAAGATCGATTGGCCAAGGCCAAGGGATCGTGCATCTCCGGAATTCACCGCTCTCAGGAAACACATCCTCAACGAACTCGAGAAAGAGAACGTCATGGATTGATCGGCAAACCGATTCCTTTTAACCCGCCCATGGGGATATTCTCCTCATGGGCTCCCATCTCATCATCGACTACGACAGATGCATAGGCTGCGGCCAGTGCGTCCGCGTCTGCATCAGGGACAATCTTTCGGTGCAAGAAGGGAAGGCCGTCTGCCCCGAGGATGCCATAAGGCTCACAAGATATCCCGGTTCCGAGCCCACGGAGTATTCGCAATCCGAAGAGGTCATAGGATACGACGAGATGGTGGATTTCCTGAACAGGCGCAGGAGCTGCAGACTGTTCGTCGGGGAGCGTGTGGAGGACGACGATGTGGCAAGGCTGTTCGAGTCCGTAAGGAACTCGCCCACAGCCATGAACTCCCAGGGTGTGGAGTATGTGCTGCTGTCGGACAGGATGCCTGAGTTCCTCCGTCACATAGCCGCGATCCTCAGGACGGAGTCGGGCAGGTTCCCCCGCATAGAGCAGTTCTGCTCCATGGACGATCCGGGGAGATTGGGGCGCCACCCTCTGATATGGGACGGGAGGCAGGCGGTGCTGGCTTTCTCCGAGATCCCGGCGGACGCGGTGGTCGCCATGGCCAGGCTGGAGATGACCGCGTACACGATGGGGCTCGGCGGGTTCTACAGCAGATGGATCCAGATGGCGGACGAGGTGGACCACGAGGCGCTGATGGACTTCTTCCCGGATGTACCGAGGGAAAAGAGGCTGAACTGCGTCTTCGTGATCGGGCATCCCAAGACAAGGTACCGCAGGACGGTGCCGCGTGACGATCCGAAGGTCCACAGATATTGATATTATAATAATAAGGAAAGGGCCCGAAGGCCCGGTTTGACTGACTCAGAAGGTCAGCTGGAGCTTGTCGTACTTGTAGACCTTCTCGGGGCAGCTGAACTGGCACCTGTAGCAGGCGGTACCGAGACAGTTCTTCGTCTTGACGACGATCTCCTTGTCATCGGTGACGGTCAGGGCGTGCTCAGGGCACTCCCTCTCGCACTTCTTGCATCCGGTGCATCCTTCCATGTATCCGCGGAGTTCGGTTCCGATGTCATGGAGGATGAACAGTCCCTTCTCTCCCAGGTCGGGGATGTCACGCTGAACCATGCGGTGCACGGTGGGCCTTCCCTTGGGCTTGGGCAGCTCCTGGATGCCGACCATGGCGTTGTTCTTGTTGTACATCTCCATGGGCATTCCCTCGTCGCAGAGGGCGAGCTCCTGGGTGTAGATCTCGGTGGTCGCCGTATCATTAAAAAACATGATGTGGTTGGCCCTGATTCCGTTGGCCATGCCCTGGAGCTCTCCCATCAGCTCGGGGTTCGGCAGGATGCTGTTGGCCA
>CAZLMR010000094.1:0-3941 GCA_964560575.1 uncultured Methanomassiliicoccales archaeon
CCCCTCCCCAAGATGGCCGGTATCGCCTTCAAGAACGTGCCTGATGTCATCGTCAGGCCCGAGACCGTGGAGCAGATCTCCAAGGTCATGGCCCTGGCCTACGAGAACGGAATCGCCGTCACTCCGAGGGGAAGCGCCTCCTGGGGACTGGCCGGATGCATGCCCACCAACGCCGGTATCCTTCTGGACATGTCCTCCAAGATGAAGAAGATCGTCGAGATCAACAAGGAGGGTCTGTACGTCAAGGTCCAGGGAGGATGCACATGGAAGAACCTCCTCGAGGCCTGCATGAAGGAGGGATACATCATCGGATCCTACCCCTCCTCGTTCCCGTCCGCCACCGTCGGAGCCTGGTACTCCACCAACGGAATGGGTATCGGTTCCTACAAGTACGGTGCCGCCAGGGAGAACGTCATCAACGCCGAGGTTATCGTCGACAACGGAGACATCATCAACACCGGATACACCGACACCGGATCCTACAGGGCATCCTTCAACCTCAACCAGTTCTTCTCCGGAGCGGAGGGAACCCTGGGAATCATCGGTACCCTGACCTTCACGCTCCACCCAATGGGACAGATCAGGTGCCTCGCCTACGAGTTCGACGCCCTGAAGGACATCGACGGCCCCATGCAGGAGATGGTCCACCACCCGTCCGTCAGGCCCCTCCACGTTGCCTGGTCCGACGAGCTCCACTTCGCCAACCAGAAGAGGGCCGGAGTCCACCACTCCCCCGACGTGAAGAACCTGTGGCTGGTCACCGTCCAGGGTGACGAGAAGCACAACGACCTCGAGGAGGCCGCCCTCGACGCCATGGCCGAGAAGGCCGGCGGAAGGAAGATCGCCTCCGAGATCGCCGAGCACGAGTGGTCCGAGAGGTGCTACGAGTTCAGGGCCAGGAGGATCGGAGTCGGAGAGATCCCCGGAGAGGTCATCGTGCCCACAGTCCACTGGGGAGAGTTCACCGACGAGTGCTACCAGGGATTCAAGAACATGAAGATGGAGGCCGGAGGAGTCATCGGAGTCATGGCCGACAGGAACACCGCCCTGTTCATGCCCTACTACTTCAAGGACGACGAGCTCATCACCGGAATGCTGTCCTTCGGATTCAACTTCTACCTCGGCGATGTCGCCCAGAGGTACGGAGGAAGGACCACCGGATTCGGAGTGTTCTTCGCCTGGAACATGGACGTCATCCACAACGCCGCCACTTCCAGCATGGAGAGGGAGCTCAAGACCGCCCTCGACCCCCACGACGTCGTCAGCCCCGGACACCTCGTCTGCGGAATGACCAGGTTCGGTGTCGACATGAACAAGGGCCTGATGTCCCTCGGAAGCACCCTCATCCAGACCGTCAAGAAGATCATGCCCGCGGACAGGACCTTCAACACCAACCTGGAGAGGTTCAGGTACGACGACCTCGAGCACATGAAGGTCCTTGACCGTGTCCACAAGCTCGGAGACGGAACCCAGTAAACATTCCATCCCGGCGGCTTCGGTCGCCGGGCAAACCTCTTCCATCATTTCTGTTCTCGATTGAGTTTTCCCGAACAATTACATCTTCATAATTTGAAGATGATACGGGAATCATGAGGCATGTGAGTACCGGTGGCCTTCCCTTCCGGGAGATCCGTAGACGCGGCAAATACTACGTTGACAAGACCCTTCTGATAAAGGACATGCTGGATGCCGAGGATGGGGGCGTTTTTCTGTACACACGCCCTCGCAGATTCGGGAAGACCACCAACATCACCATGCTCAATGCCTTCTTCAATATGGACTATCTGGGGAACGACTGGTTCGACGGATTGGATATTGAAGGTTGTTCCGAATATGTCCGGTACAAGAGCGCATTCCCTGTGATTCAGATCGATCTCAAGGACATCAATCCGGCATCGGAGAGGAGTCTCCTGGACTCTCTCAACGGATCGATCATCGACGCATTCTCACCATTCGACAAGAAGATTGCTGGATGGACCCTGTCCATGGCTGATAATGATTGGTATGAGAGGGTATCCACCCGCAGGGCCACAGAGGATGAACTAATGAGGTCCGTCTCCATGCTTTGCAGGGTCATACACCAGAACACAGGTCTCAACACAGTGATCCTTATCGATGAGTATGATCGTGCGATAACGAATGCATTCGACACCGATTCCCAGATCAAGGCCCTGGACATACTGGGGAGGTTCATGTCAGCCACTCTCAAGAGCAACCCGTATCTTCAGATGGCCTATATCACCGGGGTCATGCAGGTTGCCAAGGCGGGTTTCTTATCCGGAATGAACAACCTCACAGTCAACACAGTTTTCTCATCGGATTCTGATGACAGGTTCGGATTCACCGAGGCTGAGGTGAGGGCAATCCTGGAATACTATGGTCATCCAGAGAAATTCGACGAGGTGGCCATGTGGTATGATGGCTATCAATTCGGAAGAGCTGAAGTGTACAATCCATTCAGTGTGATGATGTATGTGCAGAGGAAATTCGTTCCAGACAGCTATTGGAAGGATTCTGGAAGGAACCTTCCGATGTCATGGATGATTCAAAGAACGGATTCACTGGGATTGCAGACTGTCGTCGATCTGATCAACGGAGGAAAGGCGATCTCCGAGTTGCATGCAACCATGAGCTACGAGGAGATGAGACTGTCCAATGGTGTCGATCTCCTTTCACTCATGGTGATGACGGGATATATGAACGCTGAACCGCTCGAGAACGGGCTGTTTGAACTCTCCATACCCAACCGGGAGGTCGGTGGCATCGTCGACTCGCTGCTGAGCATGAACAGGCGTGTGAGCGGCGAGCTGTTCTCAACGTTCAACAATGCGGTGCTGGATGGGAATGCTGACCTGATGGTTGAATCTCTTCAGAGCGTCCTTGCCGATGGGAGCTATTTCACATTGAGGGATGAAGCCTCGTACGAGAACATAGTCCTCACCATGATGCATGGCATCCTGAATGGTTACAGGGTCGCATCCGAGAAGGAATCGGGGAACGGACGTGTGGACCTGATGCTGGAGCCGAAGCGCGATGGGGATATACCGATCATCATGGAATTGAAGGTCGCCGACTCCGGAAGCGACCTCGATGTACAGGCGATGGAGGCGATTCAGCAGATCCATGATCGGAAGTACTATCTTGGTATGAAGGGAGATGTCATCCTCATCGGTCTCGCTTTCTGGGGCAAGGTGGTGCGCGGAAAGGTCGAAAGGGTCTTCCTCTGAATCATCGGAGAAGACGGACGACATCGCCGGCGTAGTCCACCACCGATATCGAGGGGTCGACGCTGTTCCATAGCTCGTCGCTTCCCGATCCCGTCCTGACGCCGACGAACCTGGCGCCGGCACCGTGGGCGGACATCCAGTCCGTCGTGTTGTCGCCCACGTACAGGATCTCTTCCGGTCTAACCCCGAGCCCCTCGGCGAACTCCCTCATGGCGACCGGGGACGGCTTAGCGTTGTCGTAGTCGGAGTGGTCCCTCCCCATCACGAAATCGAATCTTTCGTACAGGGGTCCGAGGGCCCGTCTGGCGTATTCCAGGCTGCCCCTGGTCAGGAGCCCGACCTTCAATCCCTTCGACCTTATGATGTCCAGCGATTCCGCGGATCCCGGGAACGGCACAGCCTCCGACACGAACTCCACCTCGCATTCGGTGAACGCACGGTCTATGTCGTCGCTGACAGAGCCGTATTCGTCGCCGCGGCCGTTGGCCTCCAACCATTCCCTTATGGGGGCGCGGGGTCTCTTGGGGGAGTCGCCGAAGTCAATGTCATCGAAAGGGATGCCATGCTCCAGGCATACCTTGCGGTCGGCCTCGTTCAGCTTGGCGTAGTCCACACGCGTCCTCATGAAGGTGCCGTCGAGGTCGAAGCCCACGGCTCTGATCCCATCCATGCACCCGTATCGGCCAGGCAGTATATGTGTGGTCTCAATCCCTG
>CAZLMR010000094.1:3951-5154 GCA_964560575.1 uncultured Methanomassiliicoccales archaeon
GACGGGAGGCCACATGCCTCTGAGCCTGCCGCCCTCCCTCTCGGGATCCATGGTGCTGACCTCGAGTCCGGGGACGATCATCCTTACCACGGGGACCCCGATCTCCGGCCTTGTGAGGTCGACGGCGATGACGCTGTCGAATCCCGCATCCACGAGGCTCTGAAGCACGACCTCGATGTCGTCCAGGACGTAAGGCGTGGATCTGTCGGGGATCTCGCTCAGCTTGGTCTTCCTGCGGCTCTCCCCGAACCACATGTGGTTGACCTCCTTGATGCGGTCGTATCCCATGTCCTGCGTGACCTTCTGGAGCTGGGCGTTGATTTTGGCGCCGTGCTTGTGGGTGGCCCTGCTCTGTGCCACCTCCGTGATGGCCCTGATGGCGGCGATCTCGGGGTTCAGATGGGTCCCCACGCCGATCGTGAGCATCTCCGGATCCTTCGTGCGGACGTCGTCCGCCGCGGCGCCGATGGTGGGGATGCCGATGTCGCTGGTCAGGTCCTTGAGATGGATCTCTATCCCCTGCTCTGCGAACTTGGCGATGAGCTTCGCCGGCACCGAATCCTCGTCATCCACGATGACGTCCCCGTTGGTGACGTCCCTGAACTCGGCGATGGACCAGGCGTCCCTCTCTATGTCCTCGAAGAGGGCATGGAGGATGGCCTCCTCCAGCGTGTTGCCGGATGCGATGCCGTTGGTGTGCCACCTGAAGAGCTGCAGGTCGCCGTCCGGATAATAGGGGTAGTAGACCGCGCAGGCGGGCACCCATATGGGGCATCCCCTGAACATCTCCCAGCCCTCGACCCAGGCGATGGTGTCGTTCATGTACCTGTCCAGGATGGGGATCGGGAGGATCAGGTCCTTGGGGTCGACGGTCATCATGACGTCGCAGGCCTGCTCGTATGTGCCGTAGACGACCTCGTCGGATTCGCGCTGCTCCGCGCTGTACCTCTCGAGTGACTCCATGACGGCTGAGGCCTCCGCCTGCTCCCTGGTAACCCCCTTGCCGTTGTAGTACTTCGGAACGCCGAGGGCGGTCTTCTGCCTGTCGACGGAGAAAACAGGGATGCCCACCTCGTCCTTGGTGGTGATGTCCTCCGGCTTCCCGAGGCCTGCGGTCTCCAGCAGGGGGAGGACCCTCTTCAGGGTCTCCTCCGGAGGTACGATCCTTATTCCAGATTCCGGGGAGCATTTGGGACAGCGGTT
>CAZLMR010000095.1:0-5117 GCA_964560575.1 uncultured Methanomassiliicoccales archaeon
GCATGATGAGGTCCCTGGGTGAGGACGGTTTGGATCCGCTTTTCGGACGCTTCAGGAGGATGATCTATCTGGGGCCATTGTCCTTCGGAGAGTGCAGGATGCTTCATCCAGGAATGAGCGACATCGACTGCATGAGGCTCTACCTGACTGTCGGAGGGATCCCTAGGTATCATGTGGAGATCGTTCAGGACACCTATGGGGACTGCATCAGGAAGAACTTCCTGTCGGACGGTTGGATGACTGATGAGACCGAGAATCTGATAATGTCGGAATTCTCACCAGGTCAGAGATATCTGGCAACACTGTCCGCGATATCCAACGGATCGGTGCGTCTCAAGGAAATCGCCGAGAGAATCGGCGTTGAGGAGAGCACATGTTCGGAATACATTAGGGAATTGGAGAAGGCGGGAATCGTCTCGTCTGTCAATCCGATGAAGGGTGCACCCAAGAGAAGGACATACTACGTTTCGGACGATATGATCGCCTTCAATTACGAAGTCCTGGTCAGGAGGAGTGCGTTGATAGGAAGCGTCAGGACCGATGAGGCCCTTGCCCGTCTCACCCCTTACATCGATACGTTCCTAGGCAGGAGGTTCGAGCTGTTCTGCATGCGTTTCATCATCGGAAACTACCCTGTCACGGAGATCGGCCGCTGGTGGAGGGACGATCCCAGGAGGAATGTGCATGAGGACATCGACATCGTCGCCCGCATGATATCGGGGAACGTCCGGACCGACCTCTACATAGAGTGTAAGTTCACCAAGGAGAAGGTCGGCTTCCACGTGTACAACGTCCTGGACTCCAGGGTGTCTCAGTACATGGATGGAGGCAACCACCGTCTGGGCTTCATGTCCGTGTCCGGTTTCGAGGACGACTTCGCGGAATTCGCAAGGGATGCGGGCATCCTTCTCATCGGTCCGGAGGAGCTGTTCGGACACAGGCCGGTCCCGGAGATCTGAAGCGGTTCGGAGGTCCTATCCGGGCGTTGCTGGATCAGGACCCATCCCGTTCCGACATCTCAGAAGAGGATGGGGTATGCCCCGGATCGGGGCGTTCATCCCATCCTGAATTCGAGGGTGTGGAGGACCTTCCCGGGGCAGACCTTCTCGCATCTCCTGCAGGCGGTACCCGCGCAGCGGTCGGACTCTATGCGACCCTTGGAGACGTCCCCGTCCCTGACGATCGTCAGAGCCTTCTCGGGACATTCCCCCACGCATCTCCGGCACCCTATGCATCCCTCGATGATGCCGGTCAGGACGGTTCCGGAGCCGACTATCCTCACCTGGCAGGCCTCGGTGTCGGGCAGGTCCCTGACGGTCAGCCTCCTCACCTCGACCTCGGATGGGTCGGGCAGTTCCGGCAGCGGGGGGATTCCGTAGATTGCGCACATCTGGTTGTACTCGGACATTGGCATGCCGCTGCCCCACACCGAGTACTCGATTCCGTAGAGGTTCTTGAAGAACTCCGAGGTCGCGAACATGCAGTGGGTGGCCTTCAGCCTCTTGGCGAAGTCCCGGAGCTCGTCCAGCGAGGTCTCGCCGAGCACCATCCTCCTGGCCAGGCCGATGGATGTGTTGCCGAACTGCACGATGTGCCTGGCCCCGGGCGTGACCATGCCGACCTCGAGGGCCTTCCTGGCATCCACATAGAGTCCGGATGCTCCCGACATGTACGCGGTGCGGACGTCATCCACCCACACCCCCGCGAAGTCCAGAAGGGTGAGGAATCCGGCGCGGAGCGCGCCGATGGCCTTGCCGGCCTCCTCCACATCCTTGGATTCGATGGTTATTCCGTCCTGGAGGTGCAGGAGCCCGCTCTCGCTGCCAATCCTCGGAGGGACCACAAGCCCTGTCTTCAGACCGCAGGAGAGGGCCGCGATCACGCCTGTTCCGGTGATGCCCACGGCCTTCCCGTGCATCGGCCCTTCCTCGACGACGTCCCCTGTCAGAGGGTCGACGACGTCCCCAGGCTGGGCTGCCATGGTCCCGTCCAGGACATGGCACCTCCATCCCCTGTCCGTGACCTCGACCTCGCTGATGGCACCCGGTGCGGCCAGCATGCCTCTCTTGATCTGCTGGCCTTCGAGCGCCGGACCGGATGCGGCCGAGCCCGTGTAGACGTTCCCGTCGATGACCAGGGCCATCTCCGCGTTGGTGCCGTAGTCGACCACTATGCACGGGTCGTCCCTTTCGAGGATGCCTGTCATGAGCATCATCGCTATGGCGTCCGCGCCGATCTCATGAGTGACCGCCGGAGGGATCAGCACCTTCGCATCGGGCATCCCGACGATCCCGAGGGAAGAGGCACTGACCACGTCCCCCTCCCTCGGCGGTGAGACCACCCCGAGCTGCTGGACCTTCTTCTTGCCGGCGTACGCCAGGTCCCTGATCTCTATGTTCTGGAAGAGGGACAGCTGGAACGGGTTGCCGCAGACGCCGACGACTTCGACATCGGAGAGATCCACTTGCA
Source organism: uncultured Methanomassiliicoccales archaeon (assembly GCA_964560575.1). Classification (GTDB taxonomy): domain Archaea; phylum Thermoplasmatota; class Thermoplasmata; order Methanomassiliicoccales; family Methanomethylophilaceae; genus Methanoprimaticola. Next base: position 2,470 of record CAZLMR010000095.1, read on the forward strand.
GTTCCGAGAAGAGGTTGTTGATCGCGCCGATCATGAGTCCGTTGGCGGCCTCCTCCCCGACCTTCATGGCGTAGTTTACGTGGTCGATCACGTTCATCCCCGGGATGGGATGGCGCTCGGTCACTGCGGTCGCGACGGTCCTCCCGGAATCGAGGTCCAGGGCCTGGCAGCGGAATCCGCTGGTCCCGATGTCCAAAGCTATGCCGATCCTCATCTCGACTCCCCCTCGCCCCTGATGCTGAACGCAGCGCTGCAGGTCGCCATGAACGCAGTCCCGATCTCCAGGGGGTCGTGGACTATCGCGCGAGCCTTCGACCAGGCCTCCTCGTCGAAGTAGTGCGGGACCCCAGGTGTTGATATAATGACCCCCGGCCTCATGATGGATCCTGGGAAGCTTGCCGGTGCGGCGTTGAGTATGTACATGTGTTCGGAGACCGCCGACTCCACGTCATGCTCGCTCCTGATCCCGAGTTCCGAAGCGACCATGTCCGCCTTCTCGGGGATGATGTCGGTTATCGTGACGTCCGCGCCGTAGTCCCTCAGGATGCGTGCGGAGCGGGATCCCACGAATCCGGCACCGATGACCAGCACCTTCTTCCCGCGGACCCCTTCGGAGGACCTGCAGAGGATGTAGGCGTATCCAAGCGCGGTGCCGTAGTGGTTGCTGATGAACTTCCTCTCCCGGGTGTTGTAGGCGACGAACATCTTGTCATCAGCCATGAAGACCAGGTCCGCGCCAGAGAGGGTCGCCTCGGAGAAGCCCTTGCAGTCGGTATCCGACGTCACATGGCTGTCGATGCCGAGTCTGGTCAGGATCGCATCGATCGATTGGGCGAATCCCCCTATGACTCCCAGCCCGCTCGTTATCGGCACCACCGCGGCGGTGAACACGGACAGGTCCGTGTCATCGTCCAATCCCGCCGCTTCGAGCGCGAGCTGTCTCAGTTTCCTTCCCGTTGCCGCCTCGATGGTCGAATCCAGATCCGCCCCATGGGTCGGCACATCCTTGATATATTCAGATGTCAGCCTAGTCATCAAATCACCTCGGGCGATCTGTTCACGAACCTGGTCGCACCGCAGACCTCCATTATCTTGAAAACAGTCTCGTCGAAACGAGACAGGACATCGATGCGGGATCCCCCGCGCACTATGAAGGTGCCTCTCCACTCGTCCCTTCCGGGTTCGTAGTCGGTGATCGCCTCGTCTGTGCCGAACAGTCCTTTGGCCATGTGCGGTCCCTCGACGTGGCTGAACTCCTTCTCACCGCAGGTGCTCAGCACCCCGTGGCTGTACACCAGATGGAAATATGCGGACGAGCGGATGGGTCTATCCCCGGAGCGCTCCCCCAATCCGCGTCCCAGGGAGATCTCGACCAGCTCCCGGACCAGATTGATCCCAGTGGCGGCCCAGATCGCCGCAGGGGTCTGGCTGGGGATCCTCGCATCGATCTCCAGCACCCTGAGGCCATTGGCAGTGAGGATCGCCTCAACGTCCATCAGGGCCCTCAGCCCGATACCTCTCGCCACCTTCTCGCCGATGCTCGCGAACTCCCCATCATCCTCATCTGTCAGGATGTCCGGGGTGCAGAGGACCATCTTGCAGTCGTAGTTGTGGTCGAGAACGACCTCCGTGGTCACGTAGGCGCGCGCGTCATCGCCGTTCCCGATGACCTCTATGGATACGCTCTTCCCGTGGACGAACTCCTGCACCACCGGTTCGTCGCCGAGACCGCGGACGACGTCCAGGCCCGCAGCGAGCTCGGACTCGTCGTCCGCCACGGAGACTCCGACGCTTCCGCTGAATCCGGAGGGTTTGACGATGACCGGAAATCCGCATTCCGGCCACGGCCTCGGCAGAGGGGCGCCAACGGACTCCATCACACGGTTGGATTCCAGCTTGGAGCTGGAGACTCTGTAGGAATCGAGGTCGAATAGCAGAGGGGTCCCGGTCGAACGGCAGATCGTCGACAGAGACTCGAGGAGGTCGATCTCCTCGCAGGCGGGGAGAACGGCATCGCATCCGGAGATGATGCCCGCTGCGGAGTCCGGGTCCGCGACGGGATCCGTCACCACCGGCTCGTCGCACAGCGACAGGGCCGGTGCATCCCTCCTGCGGTCGATGACGACTGTCTCGTATCCTGCCTTAGATGCAAGGAACACCGCTTCCATTCCCTGAAGGGCTCCTCCCACGATGCACAGCCTAGTCATGGGCCATCGCCTCGCGTCTGTCATTGAGATACGACCTGTACTCGGCGGAGGTCGCGTGCCTGTAGCCCATGCCGTCGAGCATCTCGAACACATGGTCGACGGACCTGTTCCCGTTCTCGATGTCCAGCTCGTGCTGGGCGACACCGGCCAGGTTCATGTTGGGCGGGACTATGGAGGTGATGACGTTCGCACCCGCATCCAGCCTGGTCTCCAATCCACTGATGCCCTCAACATCCAGGCTGGCGGGGATGAGCCTGTCCGGGAAGAGGATCCTCATGACCGCGATAGCGTTGAGCTCCAGGGACGAGTCGCGTGGGACCACGGACTGCATGGGCGTCCCGGTCTGGGGCACGAACGTCATCGCGCGGATCTGCTCGCACCCCATCCCTCCCATCGCGAGTATGGTCTCGGCCCGATCCTCCATGTTCTCCCCGAGACCTA
>CAZLMR010000096.1:0-2286 GCA_964560575.1 uncultured Methanomassiliicoccales archaeon
CCGGCAGGTTCGACAGGATCATCGACGTCGGCCTTCCCGACCTGGACGGCAGGAAGCAGATCTTCGAGATCCACCTGGCCCACATGAACGTGGACAAGAAGATCTCCGCGAAGAAGCTCGCCGAGATCACCGAGGGCGTCTCCGGTGCGGAGATCAAGAGCATCTGCACCGAAGCCGGTATGCTGGCGATCAGGAACGACCGCGACCACATCACCGAGAAGGACTTCCTCAACGCGAAGGACAAGGTCCTCGAGGCAGGCAGGAACAAGGCCAAGCCCGCTCCCGCCTACATGTTCGGATGATTGACATGGGTGGGGGAGACCCCCACCCGCCATCACCTTTATTTTGAAAAGCCGAGGGAGTCTCACTCCCTCTCGTTGTCCTCCCCGCCGAAGAACGTCAGCTGGGAGGCGCCGTAGATCTCCTCGAGACCGATGAAGTCCTGGGCTGACACTGCCCTGATCTCGCCGAAGACCCCCGTGTTCTCCATGGCCTTGAACAGCTCCATGCCCACGACGGTCTGCGGTATCGCATCGGAGTCCAGGAGGTCCCCGTACAGGACGTCCGGCACGGAGTACCAGTCGAGCATCCTCTGCTCGTCGTCCTCCGACAGGGTGTCGCACTTGGAGAGGAGGTTCAGCATCGGGAGCTGCAGCCTGAACTGCACTAGGGCGCCGAGGGTCATCGCGGAGATGAACCCGTTCGGGGTCCTGCACAGCGACGGGTCGGACAGGTAGACTATCATCGAGTCCTCGCGACCGAAGGCCTTCACGGTGACCTCCGAGGACTCCCTGAACGCGAAGAGCTCCAGCTGTCCTGGGGTGTCGATCAGCGCGTAGTCGGTCTTGTAGGTGTTGACGACCTCCATCATCTTGCCGATGTTGACCGCCATCAGGTCCGCGGCGACGATCTGGGCCCCGTTCGGACCGAGGGAATACTCCTGCATGACCTCATCGAGGGAGATCCACTCGCGGATGTCCACATCCGGCTCGTATGGGAGCGCGTCGGCCCCGGGATCCATGTTCACGATGATCGAATCTACGGCCGCGTCGTCCAGCCAGTCCCTGTAGGCTCCGACCAGGGTGCTCTTACCGCTGCCAGCGGTCCCGACAAAGAACAGGTTCTTCACTTGTCCACTCTCCGTGGCATGAGCCACGCATCCCCCAGGGACGAAATCAATATAAAAATTGGACTTCTACACGTCCTCCATGAATGTGAGCAATCGCCACCCCGGACCGTTCGCGGTCATCGGGCTCATCGCCGCATTCGCCTTCGCGATCATCCTCGTGACCGCGATCATGGGCGACTCGGCCTGGGTCTATGGGGAGAACATGCTGTCCGACCTGGGCATCTCCGATGTCCAGATGACGGCGGATCTCTTCAACTACGGGTGCATCATTATCGGCATCCTCGTCTTTGTCTTCGGACTGGGTAAAGCCCTGTGCGAGACCAGCTGCAACCGCGCGAGCGGATGCATCCTCGCCATCGCCGGTGTCTTCCTGATCCTCGTCGGATACATCCACAGCGACTTCGGCAACGGCAACACCCACGACGCCATCGCCATCCTGTGCTACCTGTTCCTGTTCATCGCCATGGTCCTCTCGTCCATCGGCGACTGGAGGGATGGATACAGGCTCAACTCCGCCCTGACCGTCATCCTCATCCTGATCATCCTCGGATGCTGCGTCGGAATGAACATCGCGTCCGTCGAGGTCATCACCGCCGCCTGCGCCATCGTCTGGCTCGCCGGCATCAGCGCCAAGATGATCGTCACATCGAAGAACTGAACCAAGAAGGTGTGAAAATGTCTGCAGTACCCAAGAAAATGGTATTCGGAGCCGCCCTCGGTCTCATCGGAGGCATCATCGGCATCGCCGCCGTCGCCTGCGCCTGGGACGGGACCCTCGACTCCCTGACCCTCGTCGGCCTCAACATGCTCGTCGCGTGCATGTTCTTCGCGGTGGCCGGAGCGTTCACCAAGTTCACCCCCGTCCAGGGAAGCACCGTCCTCGTCCTCGCCATGGTCTGCGAGGCGATGGTCATCCTGTCCCTGCTCTACGAGGCGTCCTACGTCTGGCTGAACCTGGTCCTCGCCGTGATCGGCGCGGTGAACATCCTGTTCGCCGCCTGCCCCACCGTCGCCTCCTGGATCGACACCAACAGGATCTGAATCGGATAAACGGCCCCGAAAGGGGCCTTCCCTTTTATTGTCATACAACCTTAATTTGTATCTACGCCGTTCTCGGTAGGTTTAAATCAGCCAATCCCTTCTCCCACCCATGGATG
>CAZLMR010000096.1:2296-5097 GCA_964560575.1 uncultured Methanomassiliicoccales archaeon
CATGGATGAGAAGTACTCCTTCGCACTCAGGAAGCTCGCCCTGCTAGGGGCGATGGACGACTACATCGCCATCTCCTCGAGGGAGCTCGGCGAGGCACTAGAGATGAGCCAGCAGTCCGCATCCAAGAGGATCCTCGAACTCCTGGACGAGAAGTACATCGTCCGCGACCTCGGTGCCCGCAGACAGCGCATTAAGCTCACCCAGAAGGGGATCGATGACCTGAAGAAGGAGTACAACGAGTACCGCAGGATCTTCGAGCTCACCGACCACATAACCATCCACGGCAACGTCGTGTCCGGTATGGGCGAGGGGGGCTACTACATCTGCCAGGACGGGTACAAGGCCCAGTTCCAGTCCAAGCTCGGATTCTCGCCCTTCGAGGGCACACTCAACATCCAGGTGGACCCCAAGGACGTGGGGAAGCTCGACGTCGTCAGGAGCACCGCAGGCATAATGATCAGCGGGTTCTCCAACGATGGGAGGAGCTTCGGCGACGTCATCGCATACAAGGCGAAGATCCGCAACATCGACTGCGCCATCGTGGTCCCGGAAAGGTCCCACTACGTGGACACCATCGAGATCATCTGCCAGTACCACCTCAGGAGGACCCTGAGCCTGGAGGACGGGGACCACATCGACGTGAAGGTCAACATCTGATCCGATCACAAGGAATTTCGATTTTGAAAAAATGGACCGCCCCGGCCTGGGGCGGCCCCAATCAGTTTGTAAGTGAGGATATCACCGAGCGGAAGATGGCCTTGCCGTCACCCTCCTCATCGGTGTATCCGCGGGTCCAGTCCGGATGCGTGAACCTCGTGATCACACGCTCCGGGTGGGGCATCATGCCCATGACGTTGCCTGCGGGGTTGCAGATCCCAGCGATGTCGGACGGGGACCCGTTGGGGTTCCAGGGGTACACGGCGTCGGACCCGTCGGGGCAGACGTACCTGAACACGACCTGGTCGTTGTCCTCCAGCTTCTGGACGAAGTCCGGGTCCATGCTCATCAGCTTCCCCTCCGCGTGTGCGGACGGGATCATGATCATCCTCTTCTCCGGGATTTCCCTGGTGAACAGGCACTTGCCGCGGTTGTCGTTCCTCAGGACGGTCGGACGGCACTCGAACCTGCCGGAGTCGTTGGTGTACAGGGCGGCGGTGGGCTGCTCGGTCATCGTGCCCTCGAATGCCGGGAGCAGGCCCATCTCCACGAGGATCTGGAATCCGTTGCAGACGCCCAGCACGGGCTTCCCGGACTCCACGAACCTCTTGACCTCGGGACCGATCGCGGCCTTAATCCTGGCCGCGAATATGGCCCCTGCGCGGACGTAGTCCCCTGCGGAGAAACCTCCGGGGAACGCGAGCACGTCGTAGTCCTCCAGGTCGCGGCACATGTCTGCCGGGGCCTGCTTTATGAGCTGCTTCAGGTGGACCTCCTCTGCCTGGGCTCCCACGGACGTGAAGGCGTAGGCCATCTCGTCCTCGCAGTTCGTTCCCTCTATCCTCAAGACACATACCCTGACGTCTTCCGGCTTCATTCCGCAGCACCCCCCATCACGTTCCAGATGGGATCGTTCCAGGCGCGCCTCATCTCGTCGAGCGGGACGAACGTGCCGTTGTCCTTGATCTTCAGTCCGTCGCCCTTGGTGATTCCCAGCAGGACGGCGTCGTCGCCCATGATCTCCATGAACCTGGTGACGTCCATGCCGTCGACCTCCACGATCCAACGGCTGTTGCTCTCGGAGTACAGCTTCCTCCTGAGGTCCATGCCGTCTATGCCCTCGAGGGAGATCTCGGCGCCCACATGGCCGGAGATGCACATCTCGGCCACGGCGACAGCGATGCCCCCGTCGGAGCAGTCGTGGCAGCTGAGGACGATGCCCTCGTCCATGGCCTTCAGAAGCTCGTCCATGTACCTCTTGAGCGCGGGGATGTCCACTCCCGGGACCGCCCCCTGCTCCCCGCCGAACTTCCTGAACAGCAGGGACATTCCCATCTCGTCGCGGGTCCTTCCGACGACGAAGATGCAGCTTCCGACCTTCTTGAAGTCGGCCGTGACGGCCTTCCTCACATCGTCGATGAGACCGCATCCGAGGATCATCGGGGTCGGCAGGATGTGATGCCCTCCCGGGGCCTCGTTGTACAGGCTGACGTTCCCGGACGGGATCGGGATGTTGAGCTCCCTGGCGATCTCGCCCAGACCCCTGACGGCCTCCCTGAACTCGCCCAGCCTCTCGGGCTTCTCGGGGTTGCCGAAGTTGAGGCAGTCGGTGAACGCGTTGGGCCTGGCGCCCACGGCGACCAGGTTCCTGCAGGTCTCGTCGATGCAGGCCATCCCGCCCTTGTAGGGGTCACCCTCCGTGAACCAGGGGTTGCACCCGATCGCGGCGGCGAGTCCCTTCATGCTGCCCCTGACGGGCATGAGGACCGATGCGTCCCCGGGACCGGTCTCGTTCATCGGACCGACCATCGGATGGATGACCGTGGAGGCGCGGACCTCGTGGTCGTACTGCCTGATGGCCCACTCCTTGGACGCAACGTTGGGGTCGGAGAGCAGAGCCAGGATGACCTCCCTGTCGTCGGGGAGCTGAGGGAACCTCTCCCTCTCCTTGCTGCTGACCTCGGGGAGCACATAGGGCCTGTTGTAGACCGGTCCGCCGGTCAGGAACTCCAGGTCCATGTCGAATATCATCTCGCCGTTCCAGAACAGGCGAGTGCGCTTCTCGCTGGTGGTCCTGGCGATCGGCGTCGCCAGGACATCCCACATCTCGAAGATCTCCAGGACCTTCTCCACGTTCTCGGGC
>CAZLMR010000097.1:0-5092 GCA_964560575.1 uncultured Methanomassiliicoccales archaeon
GTGCTCCAGGAGCGGCAACAAGGACGTGATCCGCATGCTGATTGAAGCCGGGGCGGATCTGAACGCCACCGACCGCAACGGACGCACCCCCCTCATGGCCATGGCATCAGAGGGCAAGGTCGACGCGGCCAAGATGCTCCTCGAGGCAGGCGCCGATCCGTCCTTGGCGGACAACGACGGGCACACCGTGATGGACATAGCGACATCGAAGGGTCTCAAGGCCCTCGTCTCCGCCCTTACGGAGTCTCAGGGCTCGCAGGACAACCGCGACTCCTCCGGAAACACCCCGCTCCATCAGGCCTGCTGGAACTCCCAGGGCGAGGTCTTGCGCGTCCTCATCGAGGGCGGGGCGGATGTCAACGCCCTCAACGACGACGGCGAGAGCGCGCTGTTCCTCGCTGTGCACAGGGGGGCCCTGAACATCGTGGAGATGCTCCTCACCGCAGGCGCCGATCCGTCCGCGAGCCTCAACTCCGGCGATCGTCCGCTGCATCTCGCGGCCTCCGACGGCAACTTCTACATCGGAAGGGCGCTCATCGATGCCGGTGCCGATCCCAACATCAAGAACGGCGGAGGTTCCACACCGCTCATCCTAGCGGCTCGCAACGGTCGCAACGACTTCGTCTCGCTCCTGCTCGAGAAGGGAGCCGATCCTGACGCCGCGGATAACGACGGACGCACCGCGATGTACTACGCATCCGAGGCCGGGTTCACAGAGATCGTCGAGATGCTCCTGATGGCTGGAGCCAAGGGATGAGTCCAGGGGCTGTAAGGCCCCTCAAACCCTTTCCATAAGGAATTTCAGGACTCCGGGACTGTCGGATTCCGCGGCTATGGCTAGAGCGTCCCTGCCCCTGGAATCCCTGCACGACAGGTCCGGTTCGACGAAGTCGTAGATCATCTTCAGAAGATCCAGGCCACCGTCATTCGGTACAGCGGCAGCATGCATCACCGCTGTCATGCCGTCGCCGTCCCTCAGATCCGGTTCGGCGCTCATCTCCATCAGCGTGCATATGATGTTCTCGGAATCGCGTCCGGGAATGGTGCAAGCCAGCATCAGCGGGGTGCGTCCGTCGGAGTCGCGGGCGTTGACATCCGCTCCCGATCTGGACATCTCGTCGAAGGCCATCTCCCTCACAGATCTGCCGTCCGAGGTGTATCCCATCGCATCCTTCCCTGCGATATAGCACAGTGCAGGCCCCTCGGTAGTACCGACTGGCAGGTCTGGTGACCCCTGCGACGACACGATCAGCCTGAGGAGTGCCAGGAACCTTCCGGAGTCCCTTTCGTTCGTGCCTGTGCCTACAGTGGAGGACAGGCTCCTGAGCAGGTGGTACAGGGCAGTCCTTCCGTCGTCGCCGGAGGAGCAGGATGCCGAGGCCCCTCCGTGGATGAGGGCCTCCGCAGACTCCAGCGCCATGCGGCGGCAGGAGATCATGAGTGCAGTCATATCTCTGTACTCACCGGGATCGTCGCACAGCATGTCTGGATCTGCACCTCTGGATATGATCTCCCCTATCGCTTCGACATCGTTCATCACGGCGGCCTGGCACAGGTCCATACCGCCGGAGACGGACGATTCGTCGCCGTTCAGGAAGGCCGAAGTGATCTTGATGCGGTTCTGGATGGCGAAGTCGATCGCCTTCTTCCCGATCTTCGTCTCCGCCTCCGGGTCGATGCCGCAGCCGATGAGCCATTCGGCCATCCGGCGGCACATCCTGTCCTTCACCTCGAACACCTCGGGGTGGTTGCTGTAGTCGTAGTCGTATCTCGAGGCGCCGTCGCACAGGAGGTGGAGGGCGTTCATGCCCGAGCTCTCGATCACCGAGTCGCAGCGGAAGCGCCTCTGGCCGATGACGGAGACCATCGGGTAGTTATGCATCTCGGCGGCGATATGGTAGAAGCACTTCCCGGTATCGTCCCTTCTGGACGGCGGGCAGCGCCCCTGCAGCAGGATGTCCGTGCACTCGGCCATCCTGGACACGCGGTCGGTCCAATCCTGGATGGCCAGGATGTGCAGCGGGGTGCGGCCGTAGTCGTCCGTGGTGCCAGCGCGGAAGCCTCTCGAGAGCAGGATCTCCATGGCTTCCAGATCCACATGCTTCGCCGCGATGTGCATCGCGGTGATGCCGTGGGGCCCCTTCTCCGAGGGATCCAGCTGCGAAGCAACCTCCGCTATCCGCTCCCTGGAGCCGCCGTACCCGTAGGCGGATTCGAGGTCGTCCAGACTCATTCCCGTCCACTCACCCAGGGGAAGTCCTTCCACGCGCCCTCGGTCAGAAGGTGCTCGATGGAAATCATGAGCCCTGCCATGTTCTCGTAGCAGGCCTCCGGGCCGTAGGGGCACTTCCAGTACATGCTGCCGAATATGTAAGACTGGGCGTACGACCTCCAGGAGTCGAAGAACTCCATGCATCCGTCCGCGATCTGGTCGAGGATGCCCCATGCCTCATCCTCGTTTATGAATCCGACGAAGTATCCCCAGCGCGTGACGTTGGCGGCCCTTCCCAGATCCCATCCCCTGAGCATCACGGGGTCGACGTGTCCGGCATACGCCTCGGTGAAGGCGAACCTGGAATCGCAGACTGCGATGTCGTCCTCGTCCATGTCCTCAGTGTGCAGGTCCTCCGCAGTTCCGGAGTCGGCGATGACCTTCAACGCGTTCGCATAGTCCATGCTGTGGCCACTGGTGATTAGGTACTGAAGGGTGTCTATCAGGCTGTCCCTGTTCTCCACGCCCCAGTAGTCCAGGAGGATGGAGCGGACGATCTCGTCGCTCTCTTCGTTCCTGGGCTCCACGTCGAGCCCGTCGAGCAGGTGGTCGTTCAGCGTCGATATGATCCCTGTCAGGAGCACCTCGAACCTCCTCATGCGCTCGTCATCCGCAGGAGCCGGCTGCAGTTCCTCCAGCCTGTCGAGGGACGAGATGACTTCGACTATGTCGCCGTATCCGAACTCCGAGGGCTCCAGGTCTCCCAGGACCTCCTCCGTGAGGGTGTCGCCCGCCTCGCCGCCGAGGGCCTGGTCCATCTCCTCTGCACTGTACCCCAGCTGCTCCATGACCATCCTGGCCTGGGCGTCCGGGTCCACGTAGCCGCTCGGTGCCGCCGCGGACATCATCTGCGTGAGCATCTGGATCTGCATCTCGGTGCTCTGGTCAAGCTGGGCGCAGAACTGCTCGGCCATGGCGGGATCGGAGCTGTACATCTGGCGGTACACGTTCTTCTGGGCCTCTGCCTGGGCCCTTATCATCTGGATCTGCATCTGGAGGGGGTCCATGTCTGTCATGCGGATGGAATCGATCTGAACCGATTTAAAGCTTACATACTGATTCTAGATTGTAGTCTTTAATTTTTCATTCGAATCCGCTGAATAATCGATCCATACGCCGGCATCCTTGGAATTCGATGGTTTTAAAGATGCAATCCTGGAGATTTATCAAGATGTTCGTAACGGATTCGAAGTTATTATGTTAAAGACTTAACCAAAGTAAACGTATTTATTGTAACAGCCGGATTATCATCCGATACGATGGACCCCGAAGAGCGCCTTCTTCTGTACAGAACCGAGTACGACATCCTCACGATCGACCGCAGGAGGGAGCTCCTGGAGAAGGCCGGAGCCGAGAACGGCATGGCGTTCAAAGGCCTCCGCAGGTTCGAGAGATGGGGCATCTACACCCTTACCGCCGTCTTCGAATACGAAGGGAAGGAGTTCGTCTTCGTCCCCGGGGACACAGTGGATCTGGGGTGGGGATGCGACATCGGCGAGCTGGACTCCACGACCAGGAGCAAGATCCGCATGGACCTGCAGAAGAGGGGGTCGAACGATGTCGAGGGCGTCATGCGCCTGCTGACCACTCCCCTCAGGAAGGCCACTATCCCGCCGATGCTCGTTCAGGTCAGGGCAGATACGTTCGAGGGAAGCTACGGGGATGCCGTCTCCAATATCGATCTGCCCACATCCGACGAGTGGGAGTACCTCTGCGGAGGCGGTAGGAACACCCTGTTCCAATGGGGCGACGCGTTCGATTTCAAGATGGGGTCCGACCACTACCCGGAGCTTTCCGGAACGTCCCGCCCTTTGGAAGAGCCCAACTTCTTCGGTCTCGTCATCGCCTCGGACCCGTTCAATGTCGAGGCCGTCTGCGCAGACGGCCCCACGTTCAGGGGCGGGGACATGGGCGGCGGCATACGCGCAGGCTACGGCCCGGTCATCGGGTACCTGCCGTGCACGCCTCACTTCAAGACGGTGAACCGCGGTCCGGACGGGAAGGTTCCCGACTCGTTCCTCGTGAGGAGGGTGATCCGTCTGGATGGTGCAGGCGAACCGTCGGAGCAACCCCTGGAGGCCGCAGCAGAGGACGGCCCCTACGCAGAATCCGAGACGGACACAGCACCCGACACAGAGCGCCCGTTCCCCAATGACTATGTCTTCTGTGCCTCTTTCGATGATGATCCGGATGTCCCCGACACGTTCGCCGTCAGGGCCCGTGGCCTGTTCCGCGGCCTCATCCATTGGCTGTCCACCGGGGGATGGAGCCTCGCGGAGATCGAGGACCAGCTGAGGTCCCGCGCGGAACGCATCGCATCGTTGCAGGACGAGACCGGATACACGATGTCCCAGACGGCCGTCTCCTCGGTCAGAGACACATTCAGCGACATCATCTCATTCTACGGGCTCGACATCGAACCGGATTCCATCCTCGACGGGGAGGTGTGGGCAATGAACGATGAACAGACTTCGGATCAGGGATCGGTTGCTCCCGATGTCGTTATCCCTGACGAGAGGCTGATGATGCCCCGCTTCGACGGTCTCACGATGCTGGAGAGGATGTCGCTCATGTCTGACATCGCTTCGGAGAACGGAATGAGGCTGGTAGGTGTGAAGACGTTCTCCAGATGGGGCTGCAGGACAGCGACCGGTCTGTTCGAGAGGGACGGCAGGGAGTTCGTCCTCATCCCCGGTGACAAGGTGGTTCTCGGATGGGACGGCTTCGGCCACAATCCGTCCGAAAAGGATGTGAACACCGCCTTATGCAGGGACATGCTCCCAGTCAGGGAGGTAACCATCGGTCCGATGCTTGCCGCAG
>CAZLMR010000098.1:0-5083 GCA_964560575.1 uncultured Methanomassiliicoccales archaeon
GGATCAGGACCAAGGTCGACAGGTACGACATCAGCGTCAAGAAGGCCGTCAACGGGTACTCCGGCTTCCACACGGCGGTCAAGATCCTCGAGGACGACCTGGATGCGCTCGTGAGATGGGATGCCAAGCTCATCGAGGACATCCAGCTCCTCAGACAGGGCACGTCCGACCTCCTGGACAGCATCGACCGCGGCATGGAGGTCAAGGCCGAGATCCGCAACCTGGAGAGAGGCGTGGACTCCATGATGGAGGACTACAACCAGAGGGAGACGGTCATGAAGGGATTCGGCGGAGAGCCGGAAGGGGAGTGATTGAATGGCAGAGAAGAAGACCAACGTGGTCACCTGGGACAGCCAGGGGCCGGACGACATCATATACGCTTGCGAGCACGACGACCTCAGGACCCTCACATCCGTGACGGTGCCGGAGCACGCCGTGGCGATCTTCGTCAGGGATGGCCAGCTCACCGGCGTCCTGGAGCCCGGAAGGCATCTCATCACCAGCAGCAACATCCCGTGGCTCACCAAGCTGTACAACCTGGCCCTGGGATACAAGGAGACCCCGTTCAAGGTGCAGATCATCTTCGTTTCCCAGAAGATGTTCAACGGGAAATGGGGCATCCGCGGAATGATCAAGGCCGCCCCGGGATACGAGGTGCCGATCACCCTGATGGCCAACGGGGACTACCAGTTCAGGATCAACGACATCCCGGTGTTCTACACCCAGGTGCTCGGAGGACTCCAGAACTACACCACCGGCGACCTGAACGCATTCATGAGGGGATTCATCAACGAACAGGTCACCCAGCAGCTGACACAGCAGTTCTACATGGACGTGCTGAACAACCTGGAGAAGGCCTCGACCACCACGAGGGTCATGGTGGAGCAGTACTTCCAGCAGAGGGGGATCGAGCTGCTCTCGCTGAAGATCGCCGAGGTCAGGACCACCGAGGAGGACCAGCAGAAGGTCTTCGAGTTCCTCCAGTTCAACAGCGCCAACGGAGAGGCGTTCAGGAGGTACGAGATCATGGAGAGCATGGCGAACGCCATCGGCACCTCCGACGGAGGGGCGGCGATGGGAACCGGCATGCTGCTGTTCCCGCAGATGTACCAGCAGCTCCAGCAGCAGCCCGTCCAGGGCGTGCAGGGGCAGCCGGCGCAGCAGACCCCCACCACGATGTGCCCGTACTGCGGCAGTCCGAACCCCTATCCCTACAAGTTCTGCAACAACTGCGGCAAACCGTCGCCCCAGATGCAGATGCAGCAGGGTGCGGCACCACAGCCCCAGCAGGCGCCTCCGCAGCCGGCTCCGGCACAGGCGGCACCCGCCGACGCACCCAGATTCAACAACTGCCCGTACTGCGGCCAGAACATATCGGGTCTCCCGAAGACCCCCAAGTTCTGCCCGTACTGCTCCGAGCAGCTGTACTGACAACCTTCTTACCGGCGGGCTACCGCCGGGGATCATCACTCAGAAAAATGTTTTCAGAGCCCTGAGAATCACTCAGATAATTTCATAACCGCTTCATGGAAGTCGTAGATGAATGGGACGGGGCCCCTCGTCTCACAGCCTTGGTGATCGAAGGTTCGCGTCAAATCGGCGAGACCTGCTCCACCACGGAATACGGCGATCGTGTAACGGTGACCACTTCCTGAGCATCAACCTCGTGTAAGATGAGAGAGGCATCGATGCGTCCTCAGGGGAACCCGACGTCGACACAATCCTGGAGGGACCGAGCACAATCCACAGCGGCTTCGGATTCGTCCTTGGAATCCCTGGGTGCGGAAGTAACCTCCTATATATCACCACGACATTTGTCGAATCAACCCATGAACGATGATGAGAAGTTCCTGAGCATGATGCGCGCACTGTCAGACCCCAACCGTCTGAGCATCCTCAGGATCCTGAAGGGAAGACGGCTGTGCTCCTGCCAGATCCTGAAGGACATGGCCATATCCCAGCCCACCCTGTCTCATCACATGTCCATCCTGCTCGATGCGGGGCTCGTCAGGACGATTCCCACGGGGAGATGGTACGACTATGAGGTGGACGATGAGGCTCTGAGGTTCCTGGAGTCGTACATAGGGACGATCCTCTGAAATTTCGGGCACCGGGACCCCCGGCAAGAGGTCGTCGGATACCTTCTCACATGCATTCCATCAGCATGTCGTAGAGTCGATGTCACGTTGCTGATGGCTGAAACTTCAAGAGATCCGACATGTCTCGTCTTCGGACAGACACTCCGTTAAGGTCGGAAGTCAGTCCCTGAGAATCTCCCTGGCCCTGGCGTACTTCCTGCGCCAGTGCTCCCTCTTCTTCTCCGAGACGTCGGCGAGGGCGTTGCGTGACTCGTTCGCGTTGTGCTCCACATCGGCCATCTTCACAGCCCTCGCGATGGGATTGCCCTTGAGGGCCCTGACGTACTCCTCGTAGTCGACATCCTTGTCGTGGGTCATCAGGCGGACGGCCTCGACGACCTCCTCCGGGAACTCCTTCTCCAGATCCTCTAGGGTCACGTCGGTGTCCTCCACCACGTCGTGCAGGAGTGCCACGCATGTGGAGTATTCGTCGGTCATGCTCTCGGCGACCGTGAATGGATGGAATATGTACGGCATGCCACAGACGTCGTACTGCCCGTGATGGGCGTCGTATGCGATGCGGGCGGCCTTGACTGTCAGAGGTGTGTATATCATGTCATTACCTCATGGAACGGATGGCGTCATGACGGAAATCGTTGTGCATCGGCGATGATCCGTCCCGATGACGCCTCGGATGCTCTGTCTGAACGTCGATGTACGATTGTCGTGAGTAAAATCAAGCTCGACAAGCTCGGCTCTCCGATTTGGTGCCGCGGGCCTGAACCCCTGTGAGCATCGGCGAGAGCGGCATCGGATCGACAGCGGTGCCGAAGGACCTCTGAAAAGATATTACTAGATTCGTGCGATTGGGTGTATCATGGCCGGCAAGAGACGTCTCAGAATGAGGGGGGTCAAGCACTCGTCCAAGAGGCTGGAGGACGACCTCCTGGACCGCGCGAGGACCCTCGCTGATAACCCCGGGCTGCTCAGACCCAAATGCGCCGGGAACTGCAGGAAATGCGTTTTCGATAAGACGTTCAAGAACATCGACTCCCTCCAGAAGATCCGCAACAACAAGGACGCCCTGGTCAAGGAGGCGTCGAGGCTCGGAGGGGACGACATCGTGAGGGCCTATGCCGGAACCATATCCCTGGCGGCCGAGGGCGCCATCCCCATGCTGGCGAGCGGAATGCTCGGAGGGGAGAAGGTCTCCTACGCCGTCCGCGGGACCGTGGGCGCACCGTACCTGATCGGATGCCAGTACTACGACGACCCCCGCAAGAGGCTCCTCCTGTACAACGGCGTCGTCAAGAAGAACAAGCTCCACCTCTACTCCTTCGGGGAGGAACTGGTGTGCTCGGACGCACCCAACATGCCCGAGGACTACCTGTACGACACCTTCTGGGAGACCCCGTACGAGTTCCCGGACGACGGGCTGCAGTGCGGCCACGAGACCTCCGCGATGCTGGAGATCCACATCAAATCCCTGGACGAGACGATCAGGATCTGCGACGGATGCGCCAGGGACGTCTCCACGCTCATGTACGTCGTCTCCAGGCTGGCCGCCATCGACCCTCTGGACGACATCACCATCAGCGTCAGGCACAAGTACCACGCCGCAGGGGAGAGCGACGTTGAGCCCGTGACCGGGGACAGGCTGAAGGAGTACATGCTCGGGAAGGTCACCGATACAGCGCTGATCTCATCGGTCAAGAGGGCCAGGATGGGCAGCCTGAAGGATGGGGCGACCGCGACATACATCATCGGCACGAAGAACTACGGATCCTCGCTCGACGACTTCATAGCCGACCTCGCCGGGGAGGAGAGAGAGAAGGCCTCCCTCAGGAAGTTCCTGTCCGAGAACAACAGGGCGGTCATCCTGAAGACGAACAGGATCTCCGAGGCCTACGGGGCCCTCTGGGACCTGGACTGGAAGGAGCTCATCGCCGCGCACACGAACGAGAGGACCGCGAACGCCATGGGCAACGTGTCCAAGGGCCAGCCACTGACCGTCCTGGCGAACGCGTACAGCATCTACGTGTCCGCCGACGTCGTCGCATCGCTCCCCGAGTTCAAGAAGCCCGGACAGATCACGACGGTCGCGGACAAGCTCGCCAAGGCGGCCAAGGTCGGCGGCGGCAACATGGTGGTGGAGACCATCGGCAAGACCCCGCTGAAGGACAGCAAGTCCCGCGTGGTCGCCGCCGCATTCGCCATCGTGACCGGGATGGAGCCTCCAGTGAAGCTCTCCGCCGACGAGCTGGACTTCGCCCAGTACCTTGTGCCGTTCGCGAGACAGGTCGTGGACGCCCAGGGCGAGAAGTACAGGGATGCGATGAACACCCTTCTCACTGCGAGCAGCGCCGGCGAGAAGGTGTGATCCTCACATCGGCAACATAGTGGGACACCGCGGGGGCGAATGACTTCACCTCGCGGATCCCCAATATCTCATAACCGTCCTCTCCGCAGCTCTCTGAGAAGATCGATTCTATCCTGTCGCGGTACTCGCTCACATAGAACGTGTCATGGTAGTGGATGATCCCGCCGGGCCTTATCATCCTCAGGGCCGCGGGGAGGAAGTCGGCCGTCGTCTGGACATAGCCCATCAGGATCCTGTCCGCGAATCCTCTGCCGAGGAGGTCCCTGTTGTCGGCCAGGATCGGTATCACCACATCCGACACGTCGTTGTCCCTGATGTTGCGCACCAGGAACCCGTACGAGTCGGGATTCTTCTCGCAGGCGAACACCCTCCTGGCACCCGAGAATTTGGCCAGGGGCAGGGTGAAGTACCCTATGCCGGCGAACATGTCGACCACGGTCTCGCCGGTGCAGTCCAGCCTCCTCATGCGCATGCGCTCTTCAGTGTTGCCGGAGGCGTACATGACCTTGGTCACATCGAACCCGTATCTGATGCCGTTCTCCAGACGCACCGACTCGGTGTCCGTACCGTAGAGCAGCTCCATGCTGGGTCTGCGGAACTCCCCGGACACGCCGCGCACGTCTGC